>JAHIKF010000534.1 GCA_018897875.1 Pseudomonadota bacterium
GTGATAATCTTTACGCTTTTCTGACTGCGTTTTAACCTCAAAGGGACTTTTTCGAGAGCTTTCCCCTAAAAATGGTCTTGTTGGATACTTGCAAGTCTTGATTTTTGAACTTTCCAATTGGTATCGCTCAATTTAGGTTAAATTTAATTGCAAGATAACAAAAGCGATTTTTAGAAAAAATGTATTTTTTTTGAACAATTTTCCGGCTGAAAGCCCCAAAAACCGTAAAGAGCGGATTTTCCTTGTACGCAACAAAGACAACCTCCCCTAAATCTATCCCCATGTTTAAGCTAAAGTTAGCTGATAATCCAATATATAATGGAATATCAATATGTTCCAAAATTGGCACAGATACTGCATCCTGAATATGCAAACAATAAAATTGAATTCCTATCAGAGGAAATAAAAATGAAAAATAAATTTTCTAAATTTTTAAAGAGAGTAACCCCGGTTACCCTCGGGCTCTTGGTGGCAATCTCTGCCGGGTTCTTCATCCTGCTGTCAGCTGCCGTCTCGATAAAATAGCCCGGCATATTATGGAAATTTATTATGTCATTCAAATAAAAGGCCCATGCATCAGACTTGCTGCAAGGAGGTGAGGACATTCCGACAAACTTGAAAAACGTTTCACGGGTCAAGGAAGAAATTTAAAACCAAAAACCAAGATAAACCAAAAAACCAAGCAACTACCTTAAGGAGGAAAAAGGCAAATGGAAAAGGTCAGAAACTTTTTTGCGGATGATTCTGGTAACGCCACGGAGTATGGTTTGATCATCGCCCTGGTCTCGGTGGCGATTATCGCCGGGGCCCAGTTGCTGGGCGGTGGCTTGAGCACTATGTTCAGCAACGTCGGTCAGGGCCTGACCGACAAAGCCGGCGCCATGCCGGCGCTGTGATCATTGACCTCGGGGTGGCGGACAACAAGTCAGCCACCCTTTTTTCCCAAAAAACAGATAGGCCCAAGGCCCTGGAACCTGTTTCAAAGGATCACGATGAACCCTCTGAAACGATTTTTCGATAATGAGGCTGGCAACGCCACTGAATATGCTTTGATCATCAGCCTGGTTTCCATAGCAATCGTGGCCGGCGCCATAGTCCTGGGTACTGGCCTTAGCACCTTATACGAGGCTGTGGGGCAAGCGTTGCCATAAACGGCAACCTCGGGGACCGGATAGCAGATGCCCGATAAACCATAACCCGAACTGCATTTTCAACAGGATAAGGTGAAGATTATGGCAACCAAATTCTTGACGGCAATCGCTCGGGGTATAGGGCGCAGCCCATATCGGCACTTCCCGTGGCTCATCGCCTTGGCCAGCGTGCCACTGATCTGGAGACAGCTATGCTCAACCCTGTAGCCCAATTATCAGGGCAGCTGCCGATTCAGCCCTCTATGATTTTGCCCCTGGTGTTGGCCTTGTGGATGGGTTGGCGGGATCTGAAAACACGCCGGATCCCCAATTTCCTCACCCTCGGGGTCGCCCTGAGTGGGCTGGCGTTTCAGTTGCTGTGCCACGGTTGGAGCGGTTTGTCGGCGGGTGCTCTCGGGTTGCTCCTTGGGTTTAGCCTGTTGTTTTTACCCTATATGCTCGGCGGTCTGGGGGCCGGGGATGTCAAGGCCTTGGCAGCCATGGGGGCCTGGTTGGGGCCGGTCCTCGTCATCTCTCTCTTTTTCTATATGACCATCTGCGGGGCCTTTCTCGCTCTGGGAATGCTGTGCTGGAAGGGAAAATTCCGGACCAGACTCTCCCAAGTCAAAGCCGAGGCGGTCAACTGGGCCTTATGCAGATTTCATGGGCTCAAGCACGTATCTGGCGCCATCGGCCGAACCGAGAGCGAGAGCATCCCTTACGCCACCGCCCTGGCTCTGGCTATGGTGATCATCTTCATCCAAGGAGCGTGAGAGCTATGTCTAGAAAAAATCATCGCCTCTTCAGGCTGGTCAGGGGAAGGGAAGGAGCGGCCGCAGTGGAATTCGCCATTGTGCTCAATCTCTTGCTTCTTCTTCTCATGGGGATGATCGATTTCGGACATGCCTGGTTTCTCAGACAAGTCATTACCAATGCCAGCCGGGAAGGTGCCAGAGTGGGAGTGGTTTATCCCCATCTCGTGATGGATATCCCGGCAACAGTGATTTCCGGGGTGAAGGACCACTTGCCAGGAACTATGGGGACTGATCCCGAACTTAATATCGATGTGAAAGTTGGGAGCGGCTTAACCGCAGATCCGCTGACCGTTACTGTTACCTACACCAAAACCTGGTGGATTATCAATTACTTCTTGCCGGGGATGGGAGATTCCACCCAAATTTGGGCCCAAACCGTCATGAGATACGAGTGAGGTCATTATGCTCTTCAAAGGAAACCGTTACATTGTGGTGGCCGTTGTGGTGGGATTCATAGCGGTGTTCGCCATTCATAAGGTGATGGCGATGCGGACCAGTGCGGGAACGGAACCAGTTTGTCAGATCCTGGTCGCCGAAGCCGATATCACTTCCGGCACCGCCCTCAGCCCCCGTCTGTGCAAAACTGAGGTGTGGCCGGAGCGAATCATCCCCGCCCAGACAATCAAAACCATGGAACAGGCGAACGGCCGGGTGTTAGTGGTGCCGATCAGCAAAGGCGAGCCGATATTGCTGAACAAACTGGCTCCGGAAGGAACGGCCGCCGGTTTGGGCGGATTGCTCCAGGGAACCATGCGGGCTTTCACCATTAAGGTGGACGACGTCTCCGGGGTGGCGGGTTTTATTAGCCCGGGAGATCGCGTGGATGTCCTGATGAGCGTGCCGGTCCTCGAATCCCGGGGAGAACAACTATCCAAAATCATTTTGCAGGACGTCAAAGTGCTGACTGCCGGACAGGTTTGGCAGCCTAATTCCCGCAACGAACCCAAATCTTTCAGTACCGTCACCCTGGAGGTTACCCCCGAACAATCGGAGGTCCTGAATCTCGCCAGCACCCAGGGGAAAGTCCGTCTAACCCTGAGAAGCAGGACTAATAAGGAAATTACCTATACCCCCGGAATGATTACTTCCCGCCTCGTGAGCGGCGGTATGCCGGTGAAACCAGCTCCTTCTTCAGTGGCCAAGGCCACGACCGACGAAAGAACCGTCGAGGTGATCAAGGGCATGAATCGGGAGAGCAAGAAGCTTTAATCTTATATGGCTGCGGCGGCGAGGCTTGCCCCGCGACAATTTCTCTGCAGTCCGAAAACAAAAGGGCCATGGTATATGTCTAACGAAACCTTAACCGTCTCGATTCTCAGCGCCGGCGCCGACTTTAGCTCCCAGAGCTCCCAGCTCGATGCCGTCTTGACAGGACTTCCCCGGCTTCGGATCCTCAGCCAGACCAGCCAGGCGGAAGAGCTTTTCCGGCAAAATCACGAGACGCAGCCAGACTTGATAATCGTCAATCTGGTAAACGGGTCGTTGCCTGCGTGGCTGGCGGACTTGGGCCAGAAGCTGCCGCAAACCGCGGTAATGGTTTGTTCTCCCAATCGGGATCCTGATTTTCTGATCCAGGTCATTCAGATGGGCATCCGCGAGTTTGTGCCGCTGCCCTTTAGCCGGGCGCAGATGGAGGCAGCCCTGGAGAGGGTAAGGGTATGGAGCGCAAAAAAGCGGAGCCCCCGGGTCCCGGAGGCCGGTTCAGCAGGCAAAGTCCTGGCGATAACCGGCCTCAAAGGCGGCATGGGGGCCACTGCCATCGCCGTCAATCTGGCAGTGGCCTTAACCGAGAAGTCCCCGGGGCGGGTAGCCCTGGTGGATTTGGGGCGCCCCTTCCCGGATGTAGCCAAGTTTCTGGATCAACCCCAGCAAAACGGTATCTTCGACCTGACCGGGCATGGGGACCATCTGGACGCCGAATTTGTCCAGAAGACTCTCTGCCCCCACCGTACCGGACTGGCGGTTTTGCAGGGATGCGCCAACTTCCTCCAATGGCAGCTTCTCGATCCCCGAGTTCTGGGAAAGGTTTGGGCCATTCTGCGCTCAAAGTTTGATTGGATCGTCGTCGACCTGGGCCATTGGCTGGACGACCTCTATCTAAAAACAGTGCAAGAAGCCGATCAGGTGCTGCTTTTAACCGACCTTCAGATACCCAACGTCAAGAACCTGAAAGACTTATGGGAAATTTTGCAAAATCAGGATCTGACGGCGGAGAAGGTAAAAATTGTGGTCAACCGCTACCATAAGATGGGAGGGGGCGATCTGGCCCTGGAAGGCCTGGAGCGCGTCCAGGGGCGTTCGGTTTTTTGCACCTTGCCGGACGACCATCAGGCCTTAAGCGAATCTATTAACCATGGGGTGCCTATGCAGGACCTGGCGCCTCGCTCCAAATTATGCCGCGGCCTGGAACAACTGGCTGAAAAGCTGGCCTCCGCCTGCCACTCAGAATCGATGGACCATGAACTGCCCAAAGCCCGGCGGCGGTTCCTTTTCTTTTAAGGAGACCAACAGATGGCCTGGTTAGCAGAAAACAAAAAGTCTATCTCGCCTCAAGGAGGCACAGTAGTCCCCCTGCAAGGGCTTTTCCCGGACGGCGATCGTCTAACCAGGCTCTATGAAATCAAAAACCGGATCCACAACCGCCTGGTGGAGCGCCTCAATCTGGAAGGCCTTGAAGCGCTGGATAGACAGTATGTGGAAGAGGAGATTCGCAAAGCCATCGGGGTCCTGATGGAAGAAGAGCCCATACCCCTAAACCGGGAAGAACGGGCCCGCCTGATCAGGGACCTGGAATTTGAAATCCTGGGCCTCGGTCCCCTGGAGCCGTTGCTGCGCGACCCCAGTATCTCTGACATCCTGGTGAACCGGTTCGATCAGGTCTATCTGGAAAAACAGGGAAAGCTGGAATCGGTCAACGTCCGCTTTGAGGATAATGCGCATCTCTTAAAAATCATTAATAAGATCGTGAGCAACGTCGGCCGGAGAATCGATGAATCCTCCCCCATGGTGGACGCCCGGCTACCCGACGGCTCCCGGGTCAACGCCATCATCCCCCCCCTGGCACTGGACGGTCCCATACTGTCCATCCGGCGATTTTCCGTAAATCGCCCTTCCATGGAACAACTGATCGAAAACGGTTCAATTTCCCCGGAAATTGCCCTGGTCCTCCAGGCCATCGTGAAGGCCAAGGTGAACATCTTGATCTCGGGCGGCACCGGCACCGGCAAAACCACTCTGCTGAACATTCTTTCCGGCTTCATTCCGGAAAATGAACGGATCATCACCATCGAGGACTCCGCAGAGTTGCAGCTGCAACAGGAGCACGTCTGCCGTCTGGAAACCCGGCCCCCCAATATCGAAGGCAAGGGAGAAGTCCCCCAGAGGGAACTGGTGCGAAACTCTTTGCGGATGCGGCCCGATCGCATAGTCGTGGGTGAAGTCCGGGGGGTTGAGGTCTTGGATATGCTCCAGGCCATGAACACCGGTCACGAAGGTTCCATGACCACCGTACACGCCAACAGCGTCAGAGATGCCTTAATCCGCCTGGAGACCATGATTTCCCTGTCGGGTTATACCATCCAGGAAAAGGCCATGCGCCAGATGATCAGCTCCGCCTTGAATCTCATCCTGCAACTGGCTCGTCACAGCGATGGCAAGCGCCGTCTCATTGCCGTGTCGGAAATTACCGGGATGGAAAGTGGAGTGATCAGCCTGCAGGACATCTTCTGCTTTGAGCGGCATGGTATTGGAGCAGGGGGAGAGATCCTGGGGAGATTTGTGGCCACCGGGGTCCGGCCTAAGTTTGCCGACCGGTGCCGTCTCTTTGACGCGCCTATCCCCGATGAGCTCTTTGCGCCCCCAGATCGGCGAGGATAGACATCTAATGGAAGACAGGATACGCCATGGTTAACATATCGAATCGAGATTTATGGTACGCCCTGGGGCTCTCAGCCATCTTTCTCAGCGGGTTTGTCGGAACCTCCCTGGTCCAGCACTATATTATTCGCCCTATGAGGAAGCGACAGCATTTGCGCGACCGTATGGGCGAGACCCGCCGCGATGACCTGGTTCGGGCGAAAATCTTTAAAACCGAGCTGCCGGGCCGCAAGGGGCTCATCGTTACCCTTATGGAACGGACCGGCTGGCGCGCCACGTTAGACAAACTGGCCAAAGAATTGATGCGGGCGGGAATTTATAAAACCCCGGGTAATTTTCTCAGCCTGGCCGTGATCCTGGCCTCGGCAGGCTTTATCCTGGGGAGATTCGTGGACAACTTCCTGGTAAGCCTGTTAATACTACTGTGTCATAAAATAGTTGCAAAAACTATCAAACTATGCGTATGCTGGGTGCATGACAAATGCACCCGTACCCAATATCGAGGCCAGGTTTCGTGCGTATGCGGAAAAGCTGTCCACTGCGTTGGGTCATGCA
>JAHIKF010000535.1 GCA_018897875.1 Pseudomonadota bacterium
GCCCGGCAAGAGCCGAATTTATTCGCGCACTGGCGACTGGGAGTGCGTCCGGCGGCTGGATAAGAGGAGCCGGATGAGCTGAGAGGTTCACGTCCGGATCTGTGAGGGCGTGAGGGTGAGATTCCCCTGCGCTACTCGACTCTGGAATTTTTCCGGGTGAGTGGATAATTGTCGAACATGGCAAGATAATCGCTACTTCCACATAACCCCGTCGATCAATTACAAAAAATTCTTTAAAAAATAAATTTGTGCTATAATGCTTCCCACGAGACAAGATGACTCCCAAAAGGGGAATCTTTTCGAGGTTAAACTCGGGGATAGAGATCCCCCTAATCATTTTTGAATTGCGGTGGCTAAAGTGGCCGCATAATCTCGAATTATGCCGATCCGCATAAGATGCCGTGAAAGGCGGCAGCCTCGATACAAGGCATTGCTATCTATAGATTTCTGGTTATCGGAAGACGCGATGCAATGGCGTCTTATACGAACAGGAAACCGAATCTCCACATCTTATGCGGATCAATCTAATTATTGTTGGGTGGCCTTCCGAATGTACCCATAATGCATATTCCTCACGGAGAGTTCCATGTCAGAACAAAATGCCAGAGCGCTGGACAGATGGCTATCTACCATAAAGCAGTTGTTGCAGCTCTTGCTCTTAGCCATCGTGATTGTTCTAATTGTGACAAACTGGTACTCAGTGAACATCTTTGCCAAGCGCTTCCTGCACAGTGCTACCAAAGTCTCGATTGCCGATGTCCTGACTGTATAAATCACTTCGCCGGAAGGAGCCACACGGCAGGAAAAGTGGGCTGCCTTCTACCGTGTCGCAGACAGGGTCAAGGTTTTAGAAGCATCATTAGATGACAAGACAACTGGTTTCGAGTTCTTGGATCTCACAGCTATAACTCCTCTCAACCTTGGTGGCTCCTATATCGGCGACGCAGACGAGATGCTGTTTCTTGGTGAATGTGATATCCAGTTACAGGCGGGAGAAACGTTACGAATCTATACATTCGTTGACGAAACGCGCAAGACTGAAAAGAGTCCGGGGATAGCTCGCGAGAAACTGGGGCGCCGAGTTGTGATCGCGACACCTTTAAAGAACAATAAGGCAACGAAGGGCATTTTCAAAACCCATGTTGGAGAGGGCGATCGAATTGTCTTGATCGATCGCGAAAAGAGGGTGATCCTTGATCTGGACTACTGGTGGGTACAACCGCCGGCCCCCTAACAAGGGTTTGCAGGCGACGGCGTACAGCGTTCGCTCGTGCCTCGCTCCCGCTTCCCGCCGCGCCTGAAACCTGGCGTTCACCCTCTCCTTTCCTTTCGGTCCACCGCCACGGAATCCTCATGCCCCTCGACTGAGTAATCACCGATAAAATACCTGCTATCTACCCACACATTATAAAATCCATTAAAGTAAGTCGATATGGATATCATAGCTGTATCTAAGACCCTGGCGACATGTAAAGTTTTCGTCCCGAGTGTCAGACCTCATCTGATATCGGTTTGGTGATTGGCATCTCAAATATTGGTCATTACAAATTTATCATATAAATTACGGAACATAACCATAGCGCTTTGATGAAAGGAAGAATGATGGCCGAGACGCGACTGAGTCGGGGGCTCATTCAGGTGTACACCGGGGACGGTAAGGGCAAGACCACCTGCGCCCTGGGGTTGGCCCTGAGGGCCGTGGGGCAGGGGTTGCAGGTGTACATGGTGCAGTTCATGAAGGGCCGGGAGACCGGGGAGGCGAAGGCCGCTTTGGGTCGCCTGGCCCCGGACATGACCCTGCGCTACTTCGGGAGGCCGGGGCTGGTCAATCTTAGGGCCCCGGACCCGGAAGACCTGGCCCGGGTGCGAGAGGCCTGGGACCTGGCCCGGCAGGTCATTGGGGCCGGGGAGCACGATCTGGTGATCCTGGATGAAATCAACCTGGCCCTGACCTTCAACCTGGTGCCGCTGGCGGAGGCGCTTCAGGTGCTAAGGGAGCGGCCGCCGTGGGTGGAGGTGGTCCTGACGGGCCGCCAGGCCCCCCCGGAACTGGTGGAACTGGCGGACCTGGTCACGGAAATGCGGCCTCTGAAACACTACTACGAGGCCGGAGTCAAGGCCCGGCGCGGTATCGAGTGGTAGAGCACCCGCGGCGGTTACTGCGACCATTGGGACAAGGAGGTCTCCTTGAGCAATTCCATTCATCAACCCAAAATCCCAAACCCCCTGAAGAAGTGGGCTGTCAACGCCGGGCTGATCCTTCTCAGTGTCATGGCGGTACTGGCGCTCCTGGAGACCGCCCTCCATTTTACCTCCTACCGCTACCTGTTAACCCGGGATCGCCACCTGCGCTACTATTACCAGTTCGACCCCGTCAAAGGCTTTGACATCAAGCCCAACGTTAAAGACAAACTTGTGTCGGTGGACCAGCGCATTGAATATCGTATCTGGTCCAATGAGCTGGGGTGCTTCGACGAGCCGTACCGCGGCGAGAAAGATTATATCCTGCTGGTGGGGGACAGCTTCACCCACAGCTATGCCCCGTTCCCGGATAAATGGGGGACCCGGATAGAAAAGCTGCTGCACTGCCGGGTGCTGAAAGGCGGGGTCCCGGGATACGGGACCTATCAGGAGCTGGAGAAGGCCAAAGAGATTATTACCTAAATTGAGCGATACCAATTGGAAAGTTCAAAAATCAAGACTTGCAAGTATCCAACAAGACCATTTTTAGGGGAAAGCTCTCGAAAAAGTCCCTTTGAGGTTAAAACGCAGTCAGAAAAGCGTAAAGATTATCACC
>JAHIKF010000057.1 GCA_018897875.1 Pseudomonadota bacterium
ATCGACAAGGCGCCGGAAGAAAAAGAACGGGGCATCACCATTGCCCTGGCCCACGTGGAGTACGAGACCGCCAATCGGCACTACGCCCACGTGGACTGCCCGGGCCATGCCGACTATATCAAGAACATGATCACCGGGGCGGCCCAGATGGACGGGGCGATTTTGGTGGTGGGCGCCGACGACGGCCCCATGCCCCAGACCCGGGAGCACATCTTGTTGGCCCGGCAGGTGGGTGTGCCCTTCATGGTGGTCTTCCTGAACAAAGTCGACCTGGTGGACGACCCGGAGCTCATCGAGTTGGTGGAGCTGGAGCTGCGAGAGCTGCTGTCCAAATACGATTTTCCCGGGGACGACATTCCCATCATCCGGGGCAGCGCCTTGAAGGCGCTGGAGTCCGACGATGTCAATTCGCCGGAAGCCAAGCCCATATTCGAGCTGATGGACGCCCTGGATACCTATATTCCTTTGCCGATGCGGGACGTGGACAAGCCTTTCCTGATGCCCATCGAGGACGTGTTCACGATTTCGGGCCGGGGCACGGTGGTCACGGGCCGTTGTGAGCGGGGCCAGGTCAAGGTGGGCGAGGAAGTGGAGATCGTGGGCTTCACCCCCACCCAGAAGACGGTGTGCACCGGGGTGGAGATGTTCCGGAAGACGTTGGACTACGGCCAGGCCGGGGACAACGTCGGGCTGTTGCTCCGGGGCATCAAGAAGGACGAAGTGGAGCGGGGCCAGGTGGTGGCCAAACCCGGCTCCATCAAGCCCCACACGCGTTTCATGGCTGAGGTGTACGTGTTGAACAAGGAGGAAGGCGGGCGTCACACGCCGTTCTTCACCGGCTACCGGCCGCAGTTTTACCTGCGCACCACGGACGTCACGGGGGTGGCCCAGCTGCCCGAAGGCGTGGAGATGGTGATGCCCGGTGACAACGTGGCCATGGAAGTGACCTTGATCACCCCGGTGGCCCTGGAGAAAGAACTCCGTTTCGCCATCCGGGAAGGCGGCCGCACCGTGGGCGCCGGCGTGGTGAGCGAGGTTTTGGAATAGTCTTTATAAGGACCACAGGCCAGTAAAGACCACAGGCCAGAGGCCTGTGCTACTGGGAAAATTTGGAATAACCTATGAGAGACATCGTTACCTTAGCCTGTACCGAGTGCAAGCGGCGCAACTACACGACCACCAAGAACAAACGGCGGACGACGGACCGGCTTGCCTTTAAGAAGTTCTGTGCATTTTGTCGGGCCCACACTCTGCATCGAGAGAGCAAGTAGAGGGAGAAAACAGGCCAGTAGCTCCAACGGTTAGAGCGCCGGTCTCCAAAACCGGATGTTGTGGGTTCGAATCCCTCCTGGCCTGCCAGATATGATGCAAGACATGGGACCAAGGGGTCGGTAGGTGAGGACTCGCCATCTAGCCGCACACGCAGATTCTCTCCTTGAATTTCCTTATTCGAGGTGCTCCAGGGTTCAATAAGCCAAAGCCTGGAAATGGCCTGGCCCCGGGCGCAGGTGCCTGGCGTCGGGCGGGCTTGGGTTCTTCCGTTTCAGGGGGCCGGTAGGGTGAAACCAGTATGAAAAAGACCAAGACGAAGCCCAAATCGAACCTGAAGGAAGCCGGCGGCGACGCTTCCCGGGGGCAGGTGGTCAAAATCAGGCCGGGCAAAGCGCGCCCCGGGTGGTTCAGTAAGGTGCCGCCGGTCAAGCAGTACTGGGCGCAAAGCAGGAATTTTCTGTCGGAAGCGGTGCAGGAGCTGAAAAAGGTCACCTGGCCTAACCGCAAAGAGACCCTGGGCACCACGGGCGTGGTCCTCGTCTTGGTGTTCTTTATCGGGGCGTATCTGGGGTTGGTGGATTTTCTCCTGTCCCGCCTGGTCCAGTATTTCATCCACTGAGGCAAGAAGGTAAGACCGTGTCCAAAAAGTGGTACATCATCCATACCTACTCGGGGTTTGAGCAGAAGGTCAAGAACGCCATCATGGAGCGGGCCCGGGCCCGGGGTCTGGAACACCTGGTGGAACAGGTTCTGGTCCCTACGGAGACGGTGGAAGAGATGGTCAAGGGGGAGCGGAAACTCTCCACCCGCAAATTTTATCCGGGGTACGTCCTGGTGCACATGGAGCTGACCGACGGTTCCTGGCACCTGGTGAAAGATACCCCCAAGGTGACGGGTTTCATCGGCAGCAAAGAAGAGCCGGTGGCTATCCCCGAGGAAGAGGCGCAGAGGATCATCGCCCAGATGCAGGAAGGGGTGCTGCGGCCCAAGCCCAAGATTAAGTTTGAGCAAGGGGACAAAGTCCAGGTGACGGACGGACCGTTTAACAATTTTGCCGGGGTGGTGGACGAAGTGCGGCCGGACCGGGGCCG
>JAHIKF010000058.1 GCA_018897875.1 Pseudomonadota bacterium
CTCTATGGAGCAGAATTTTTTCATGCCGACGGCGCCCTGAACCGATCTAGGCTAGCACAACTGGTGTTCGCCGACCCGGAGGCGCGCCGCCGCCTGGATGGGCTCATCCACCCCCGGGTGGAGGCGGAGCTTAAGGCCCGGGTGGCGGAGTTGGCCCGCCGGGGCGCACGGTTGGTGCTGGTGGAGGTGCCGCTCTTGTTCGAAACCGGGCGGGACGCGGCCTATGACCGGGTCATCGTGGTGGCGGCCCCGGAAGCGCTTCAAATCCGGCGTCTTAGGGGGCGGGACCGTCGCGGGGCGGATGAGATCCGGGGGATTCTGGCGGCCCAGTGGCCTCTTGCCGACAAGGTGGCCCGGGCCGACTACGTGGTGGACAATGCGGGGACGCGTCGCTTGACGGCCCGACAAGTGAAAAACATCTGGGCTGAGCTGAAAAATCAGCTTGACAGCGGCAGCTAAATAAGTTAGCGTCCTCCATATCCTGCCTTAAAGCAATCTACTGGACCGATACAAGCAGTGATTAAGGAAAAAGCCCGTAAATCCCCTTAACTTGAATTAGAACTTGTCCGCACCCATATTCTGCATTTCGGCTCCGGGGCCCTGGTGGCCGCCGGCCAGCCATGGATCATAAAACATCATAGTTGGTAAAATATCAGTTTGTCGACAACTAAAGATCTCGCACTATTAGGAATTAACGGTATGCATGATCAAGAGGTAAGTATGAATTTATCGGAATTGAAACACAAGAAGATCAACGATCTGACTTCCCTGGCCCGGGACCTGAGCGTGGAAGGCGCCGCCGGGATGCGCAAGCAGGACCTCATCTTCGCCATCCTGCAGGCCCAGGTGGAGAAGAACGGGGTCATCTCCGGCGGCGGGGTGTTGGAAATCCTGCCGGACGGCTTCGGATTCCTGCGGGCCCAGGACTACAACTATCTCCCCGGGCCCGACGACATCTATGTCTCGCCCTCCCAGATCCGCCGCTTCAATCTGCGCACCGGAGACACCATTGCCGGGCAGATTCGCCCGCCCAAAGAGGGGGAGCGCTATTTCGCCCTTCTCAAGGTGGAGACGGTCAACTTCGAGGACCCCGCGGTGGCCCGGGACAAGATTCTCTTCGACAACTTAACGCCCCTCTATCCCGACCAGCGTCTTGAACTGGAGACGGACCCGAACAACTTCTCGGCCCGGATCATGGACCTGATGACCCCGGTGGGCATGGGCCAGCGGGGTCTCATCGTCGCCGCGCCCCGCACCGGCAAGACCATGCTCCTCCAGAACCTGGCCAACAGCATCGCCACAAACCACCCTGAGGTGGTGCTCATCGTGCTGCTCATCGACGAGCGGCCCGAAGAAGTGACGGACATGCAGCGCAGCGTCAAGGCCGAAGTGGTCAGTTCCACCTTTGACGAGCCGGCCCAACGCCACATCCAGGTGGCCGAAATGGTCCTGGAAAAGGCCAAGCGCCTGGTGGAGCACAAGCGGGATGTGGTCATCCTGCTGGATTCCATCACCCGCCTGGCCCGGGCCTACAACACGGTGGTACCGGCCAGCGGCAAGATCCTCTCCGGCGGGCTGGATGCCAACGCCCTGCAGCGCCCCAAACGCTTTTTCGGCGCCGCCCGGAACATCGAGGAAGGGGGCAGCCTCACCATCATCGCCACCTCCCTGATTGATACCGGCAGCCGCATGGACGAGGTTATCTTCGAGGAATTCAAAGGCACCGGCAACATGGAGATTCACCTGGACCGGAAGCTGGTGGAGAAGCGCATCTTCCCGTCCATCGACATCAACCGCTCCGGCACCCGGAAAGAAGAGCTGCTGCTGGCGCCGGAGGACCTCAATCGCATCTGGATCCTGCGCAAGCTCCTGTCGCCTTTGAGCCCGGTGGACAGCATGGAATTCTTGCTGGAAAAACTGCGGGGGACCAAGAACAACGCCGAATTTATGGCGGCCATGAATCGCTGATTATCGGCATTCGTTCGGCAGATAATAAAAAAGGCGCACCGCGGTGCGCCCTTTTTTATGGCAAGGCCTCGTGGAACGAAATTGCAGACAACGGCAATTAGTTAAGGGGACAGCACTATCGTGCCCCCCATTAACGCTACACCCAGGTATTGGGCTTTTTGTTCCAGTTTTTCCTGATTTCTTCTTTGTCCTTCTTGTTGGCCCCAAACGCGGACTCGCACGTGGCCTCCCACTTATGGGGATCCGAGCGGAAGTCCTTCTTATAAGAACTGGTGGCCGAATCCTTGCAAAAAATGGTGGGCATGCCGATGAGGCGCTCCACCTCGGCGCCGCAGATTTCGCAACTCGTGAGGGGCGGGTCGCTCATTTTCTGCTCAACTTCAAAAATATGTCCGTGGTCCTTGCACTTATACTCATAGGTGGGCATACCACACTCCTTTCAGGGCGTACCTAATTGCTTGACAGACACTCCCAGGGGCGCTAATTTTAGAGAACCTTCACTTATTATTAACAGATTTTTCCCCAAAGGCCAAGCGCGGATTGTCCGCCCACAGGCTGGCCGGGACGTTCCGCTAGCAGTGGCCACCCCGTGGCCCTGTCGCTTCGGGCCCTGGCTGCCGGGCCCGAGGTCTAGTCCGGGCAGCCGGGTCACGCAATTCTCTTGATCGCCACAGGAGGCTCCTATGAAAATTCCTGCCCTTCAGGCCGTTACGGTTGAAATCCTGGTAGACAACTTCTTCGACGTCTTCGAGCCGTCCCGTCCCGGCATCGTGGAACGGGTGATCCCCGGCCGCCTCAAGAAACCGCTGTTGGCGGCCCACGGGCTGGCTTACCTCATAACCCTGAACCACCAGGGCAAGCTCAGCCGCATCCTGATGGACGCCGCCAACTCACCTCTGCCCCTGTTCAACAACCTGGAGGCGCTGGAACACGACATCAATGAGATTGACGCGGTGGCCCTCAGCCACGGCCACCCGGACCACTACGGCGGGCTGTTCGAATTCCTGGCCAAACGCACCGGCGGCCCCATCCCCGTCTATCTCCATAAGGACGTGTTCCTTCCCAAGGTCCTCATTACGCCCCGGGGCCGCATCGGCCCCTGGGTCCTGGATCTGAACCAGTTGGTGGCCGCGGGCGTGGAGCTTCATGAGAACCAGGGCCCGCAGCTGGTCCTGGACCAGGCCCTGCTCACCGGTACGGTGGAGACCACCACCGACTACGAAAAACCGCTGCCCGGCTTCCGGCGCCAGGTGGCCGGCCAGGAAGAACGAGACCTGTTCCCCGACGAGCAGGCCCTGGTGGCCGTGGTTGAAGGCCGGGGCCTGGTGGTGATCGGCGGCTGCAGCCACCCCGGCATCGTCAACATGGTGAAATACGCTCAGAAACTCACCGGTGTGCAAAAAGTCTCCCTCATCATCGGGGGCTTCCACCTCACTCCCCACGGCGATGAGACGACCCAACGCACCATCCAGGGGCTGAAGGAACTGGACCCGGAACTGATCATCGCCGGCCACTGCACCGGCTTTAAGGCCCTCACCAAGCTGGCCGCGGCCTTTCCCGACAACTTCATGGTCAGCTGCGTCGGCACCAAGGTGATGGTGGTGGGCGGGTAAAAGAAGGTTTTCGGTTGTTGGTTTTCGGTTTTCGGTAATGTTGAACAGCCGCCCTCGGCTGTTCAATAGTGGCACAGGCTTCCAGCCCGTGTCCATCAAAGGCCGGAGGCCTGTGCCACTTAACTGCTTAGCCATGTAGGGTGCGCACTGCGCACCATCTGCACTGCCTGGCATTGGGAAAAGCATTGGTGCGCAGTGCGCACCCTACTGTGGCTGTGGCTGTAAGGGCTTGGGGGAGGAGGTAAGGGCTTGCGCCCTTAGCCCCCTCCCCCCAAGGATCATCCATGGACCATCTAACCCCCGGCGAAGAGACCATGATCGGCGCCCTGGCCCGCCAGGTGCGGGACGGGGACTGGGCCGCCTGCGGCACGTTGTCGCCCCTGCCGGCCGCGGCCTTGTGGCTGGCGCAGTGCACCCACGCTCCCCGGGCGGAGGTCTTCGTGGCCGGGGGTCCTGATTGGCCCTTTGACGGGGAGTGGCAGGGGTTTTTCGACCTGGCCCAGGTCGGGCGGCTGAAGGTCTTTTTCCTGAGCGGGGCCCAAATTGATGGTCAGGGGAACATCAACCTCATGACCATCGGCCCTTACGACCAACCAAAGGTGCGCCTCCCCGGGGGGGCCGGTTCCGCCATCCTAACTTACGTGGTGGAGCGGGTGGTGTTGTTCAAGACGGATCATGCGGCCCGGGGGCTGGTGGCGGCCGTGGACAAGGTCACGGCGCCGGGCTACACCCCGGAGCTGAGCCCCTGGCAGCGTCCCGGCCGGATCACCTGCCTGGTGACCCCCAAGTGCGTCTTTAACCTGTCGCCGCCTGCGCGGCCGCATTTGTCCAGCCTCCACCCCGGCGTGAGCCTGGAGGATGTGCGCCGGTTCACGGGCTTTACGTTCGCAGTCCCCGCCGACCTGCCGGAGACCCCGGCCCTGGATGCAGAGACGCGGAGCCTGCTCTACGGCCCGGTCAAAGAGAAGCTGGCCCAAGCCTATCCCCTATTTGCGGCGCGGCTGCAAATTACTTAAGAACTCAAGTTTCGTAACAAGTAACGGCGAAATAATATTAATATTGTATTTAAGAAAGTAGGAGAGGTTAAACTTCTGACCATACTATTATGTTAAATATTCTTAAAACCCATTTCGGCTTTGATCAATTCCGCCCTTTGCAGGAGGAGATCATCGGTTGCGTGATGGCGCAAAAAGATGCCTTTGTGCTGATGCCCACCGGGGCCGGAAAGTCGCTGTGCTTTCAATTGCCGGCGCTCAAGATGCCGGGAGTGACCCTGGTTATTTCGCCTCTCATCGCCCTGATGAAAGACCAGGTGGACGCTCTTAAGGCTGATGGTATTCCGGCTGAATTCATTAATAGCACGTTAACTCGGGCTGAAATTGACCGAATTCAGACGCAAGCCCTCAGGGGGGAGATAAAAATCCTGTACGCGGCGCCGGAACGATTGACTATCCCTGAGTTTCAGCTTTTCTTGCAGAAAATTGTCGTCAGTCTGATTGCTATTGATGAATCTCACTGTATCAGCGAATGGGGGCATGATTTTCGTCCTGATTACCGTAATCTTAAAATGCTGCGAAATATGTTTCCCGCGGTCCCGGTGATGGCTCTTACCGCCACTGCCACCCAGAAGGTGCGGGAAGATATCATCAGCCAGTTGTCACTGGAAAAGGCGAAAATTTTTACCTCCAGCTTCAATCGCCCCAATCTTTCCTATGCGGTGCTTCCCAAAAAGAATTCTTATGACCACCTGATTAATATATTCCGGGAACACCGGGATGAGGCCGCGATCATTTATTGTTTTTCCCGGAAAGACACGGAGCATCTGGCGGCGGACTTGCGCCAGGAGGGGTTTAAGGCGCTGCCTTATCACGCCGGGTTGGAAAGCGATGAACGCCGAACCAATCAAGAGAAATTTATTCGAGACGAAGCGCAAATTATCGTCGCCACGATTGCCTTTGGGATGGGCATTGACAAGCCGGATGTCCGCTTGGTGATTCACTATCATCTGCCGAAATCAATTGAAGGCTATTACCAGGAAACGGGGCGCGCCGGACGCGACGGACTTCCGAGCCGGTGCATTCTTTTTTATTCAGCCGCAGACGCCATAAAGCAACAGTATTTTATCCGGCAGATAGAAGATGAGGGAGAGCGGAAAAATGCCTATCGCAAGCTCGACCAGATGGTTGAATATAGCGAACTGGCAACCTGCCGCCGTTCGCATTTACTGGCATATTTTGGAGAAAATTATAACCAAGAAAGATGCGACGGATGCGATATTTGTTTTTCGCCTCAAGAAGACTTTGATGCAACGATAGTCAGTCAAAAAATTATGTCGGCTATTATTCGAACCGGGCAACGGTTCGGGATAAATTATATTATCGACGTACTGGTCGGGGCAAAGAATAAGAAAATCTTGGAGCGGGATCATCATGAATTGTCGGTATACGGTATTGTCGACGATTTTTCCAAGGAAGACTTAAGGCGTATTGTTAGTCAATTGGTTTTGAAAAATCTGATTGTAAAAAACGGCGATGAATATCCGATCCTTGAATTAAGCCCGCGTGGACAGGATTTTTTGAAGCAGCGGGAAGAAATTCGTTTACCCAAGCCTAAATCTGTCGCCAAATTGTCTCAACCGAGTGATGCGGTTGAGACCGAATACGCTCGAGACCTCTTTGAGCAACTGCGTCGCCTGCGCAAAGAATTGGCGGATGAACAAGGGATTCCGCCTTTTGTCGTCTTTGGCGATCTGGCTCTGCGCCAGATGGCGGTATATCTGCCGCAAAGCGAGGAAAACTTTTCAAGAATCAGCGGCGTGGGCCAGGAGAAGCTTAAACGATACGGGAAGATATTTACGGAAGTTATTCAGACTTACGCCCAGGAAAACAATCTCAGCGAAAAAGATGTTCCCGTGAAAAGATCGGCAAGGCCGCGCCGGTCAAATCGTCTGGGATCGACCTATCGGGAAACGAAAGAATTGGTTCTACAAAAAATGTCAATTGAGGAAATGGCGAGTATGAGAGGTCTTGCGGCCGGGACTATAGCAGCTCATATTGAAAAGTTGCTCAGCACCGGAGAAAAAATTGATATCGACTATTTAAGGCCGCCGGTCGAGCAATTCGAAACCATAAAAGCCGCATTTAAAAAATCCGGCGGCACAGCTTTGTTCCCCGTTCGTGAAATGCTGGGGGAGCCATTTTCCTACGAAGAATTAAGAATAGCCCGGCTATTCATAAAATCGTAGAGGTTTAAGCTCTGCGGAGGAGTTAAGCCATGTGTGAGCTCTTTGCCATGTCAGCGGGCCAGCACTACACGGCCCAGGACTACCTGCCGCGGTTTGCCGACAAGGCCCGGGACAACATGAGCGGCTGGGGGATCGGTTTTTTCCGGGAAGGGCAGGTGCACATCGAAAAATCCTGCGAGGGCATCTATGAGGGGGACCTGGTGCACGACAGCTTTCGGCGCCTGGCCCGGGTGATCGGCAGCCGCATCATCATCTCCCACATCCGCTGCCCCAAGGCCGGGCATCAGCAGGAATCCCTGGCCCAGCCCCTCACCGACCATTTCCTGGACCACCACTGGCTTTTCAGCTTTACCGGGGAGTCCAAGTCCGGCCATGGCTACGACAGCCCCCGGCCCCTGATGCGGGAGCGGCTCCTGGCCGCCCGGGTCTTCGAATTCGTCCGGGACGGGTTGGAAGCGCACCTGGCGGCCTCGCCGGAACACGGTATCTACCAGGGCCTGGCGGCGAGCTGCAAGCAGCTCATCAGCCAGTATCCTGGGAAATATACGTTTTTCCTGGCCAACGAGACGGTGCTCTTCGTCTTTCTCAACCACGGGGAGATTCGCACCTACCACCCGCCGGAGGCCCAGGGCGAATCCCTGGTGCTCACCACGGTGGCGGGGGGACTGACCCGAGACCCGGAACTCTGGTTCGCCTACCCCAATGAGGACCCGAGCTGCGGGCAGATCCTCATCATATCCGGGGCCGACCTCCTCTATGTGGGACAGGTCTGATGTGTGATCTCTTCGCCCTGTCAGCCCCGCAGCATTACACCGCCGCCACCTCGCTGCCGCTGTTCGCGGTCCGGGGCCGGCAAAACGTGCATGGCTGGGGCATCGGGTTTTTCCGGCAACGAGTCCCGGTGGTGGAGAAATCCGGCGACCAGGTGTTCGCCGACGGCCGGCTCCACGTCTCCTTCCAGCGGTTGGCCCGGGTAGTCAACAGTCCCATCATCCTGGCCCATATCCGGTATAAAACCAGCGGCGAGGTGGACGAGTGTCACGCCCACCCCTTTGTCTTAGATTTCTGGGGCCAAGCCTGGATTTTCGCCCACAACGGCAAGGCCCCGGCCGTTGAGGCCTACGCCAGCCCTCACACTCCGGTGTTGGAGGCGGGCAGCGACTCGGCCCGGGCCTTCGAGTTCTTGCGGGATTATTTCACCGACGCCGAACCCCGGCGGCCTACAACCCCGTTCGACGTTATCCTCCGGGAGGCCCTGGTTCAACTGCTCCAGGGTTACCCGGGCAAATACAATTTTCTCCTCACCAACGGCCAGGTTATCTGGGCTTTCACCAACCACCGGCAATTTCTGCTGCTCAAGGGCAGTGAGAAGCTGGAGGACGCCCTGCTCCTCACCACCATCGAGGAGGGTCTCAGCTCGGAGAACTGGCAGAGGCTGGCGGCCCCGGAGGGCAGTTTCGGCAAACTGCTGCTCATCGCCGGGGGCGACCTGGTCCTGTCGGCCGACCTGCTCCCCTGACGCAGCGGGGCCGGGGTTTTCCTGGTCCGCGGCAATAATTTGCAAAAAATTATTAATACATTGAAAGGGAAGCAGGTCTAATATATTGTAAAACGCGGCTCCTGGGATGATGCCGCTATCGTGAACCTCTACGTATGAAGGAGTACGTCAATGATAGCACGACAACGGCCTTTGAGGTTCATGGCCGCCTTGGTCCTGACGTTGGCCCTGGTTCTGGGTCCCGGATTCACCGGGGCCGCCGGGGCTGCGTCCGAAGATGTGGCCATGTTTTACGACGACCTGTCCCAGTACGGGCAATGGGTGGAAGTTGAGAAATATGGGCCGGTATGGCAACCTTCTCAGGTGCCGGAGGACTGGCGGCCTTATAGCAACGGCCGCTGGGTGCCCACCGACGACGGCAATGTCTTCGAGTCCGAGGAACCTTGGGGCTGGGCCACCTACCACTACGGCAACTGGATGCCCACTGAGGCCAACGGTTGGGTCTGGGTCCCGGGGCGCACCTGGTACCCCGCCACGGTGGAGTGGCGCACCAGTCCGGAAAGCGAGCCGGTAGACACCTCGTATGTCGGCTGGGCCCCCACCCCGCCGCCGAACTATGAGCCGCCACCGTCCTACGCCCCGGCGTCCTATTACCAGGGAAGCCCGGTGACGGATTCGCTGATCGCACCTCTGTGGATTTTCGTCAAAGCGGCCAGTTTCCTGTTGGGTTTCGGGCAGCCGTATACGCCGGCCTATTCTTATATGAACTCCGGGTATCTGATGCCCCCGACCTATGTGCCGGTGTTCTATTCCCAGACAGTGTATTACCCGGCTTACGCCACTCCGACGTATTACCCGGCGGCTTTTTTCGGCGGCCGGCGATTCGGCCCCGGCTACTATAACATGGGCCCCTCGGCGGCGTACCTCTCCCGGGTCACCCGCCGCAACCGGAGTGATATTAACCGGATTATCACCCGCAATTCCACCAACTTCACCCGGATTCACAATGTAGTGCCACCCCGCGGGGTGATCGACCGCCACGGTTATATCCGGCAGATTATACCGCCGGGCCTGGCCCAGGGCCGGCGCCTGCCGCCTCCGCGGCTGGCGCCAAATGTCAAAATGGCCCAGGTTAACCTGAACCGGCCCAATTTCGTACCGCCGCCCAAAAATGTGCCGCGGATTACCGCTACTATTCCCCGGGTCCAACCCGCGGCGCTGCAGCCGGGACGGGGCCTGCCGGGCACGGCGTTGCCCTCCCGGGCCACCATGCCCCTGACCCCCCAAATGACCCAGCAGATTCAGAAGCTGCCGCCCAAGCAGCGGTTTGTGCCGGGCAAAGCCCAGCCGTTTACCCCGGCAACCGCGACCCGGCCGGGACCGGGGCAGGTCCAGCCGGGGGCTCATACCCGACCCGGACAGGTGCAGCCGGGCGTACCGGTAAAACCGGGGCAGTTTCACCCTGGCACCCAGACCAAGCCTGGACAGGTTCAACCAGGCGTTCCGGCCCAACCGGCCCGGGTGCAACCCGGGGTACCGACCAAACCGGGCCAGGTACAACCCGATGCCCCGCCAGCTTCTCGGGCTAAACCGGGAGAATTCCGCCCGGGTGTCCGGCCTGGGACGCCAACCACCCCGGCTACACCGAGGGCCGCACCGCCCGGTAGGGCGCCTCAACCTCCCGGCGCCAAGGGCTTGACGCCGGAGCAGCGGCGGCAGCAGGAAAGAGAACCCCAGCGGCTACAGCGCCGCGGCACCTCCGGCCAGCCCCAAGCGCCGCTTCAAGGAACGCCTCGGGTCCAACCTCGGGGACCGTCTCAGGTACAACCTCAGGTAAAACCTCAGGCAGCGCCTCGGGTCCAGCCCCAGGTTCAGCCAAGGCCGCAACCGCGCCCGCAGCCGCAAGTGCAGCCGCGGTCGCAGCCTCAGGTAAGGCCCCAGGCGCCACCCCGGGTCCAGCCCCAGGTCCAACCGCGGCCACAACCGCAGCCGCGCCCGCAGCCGCAAGTGCAACCCAGGCCTCAACCGCGGCCACAACCGCAGCCACGGCCGCAACCCCAGGTCCAACCCCGGCCGCAGCCGCAGCCGCGGCCACAGCCCCAGGTAGCGCCGCGGCCCCAACCTCAACCTCAACCGCGGCCACAACCGCAAAAGAGGGAAGAGAAAAAGAAGCAGCCTCCACAGCCATAATCACCCCGGCGCCAGCTGACGTCGGATAACCCCAGGTCCGGCCCCGTAACGGGCGGGGCCTGGGCTTTATTGCGCCCCGGTGAGGGCGACCGCATTGACCACGGCTCCCGGCGAAGCCGCAGCCATTTTCCCCGATAGGAGGACATATGCCCCACATCGAAGCTATCCGCGCCCAAGAAATCCTGGACTCCCGGGGCCAGCCCACCGTGCTGGCCGAACTCTTGTTGGACAATGGCATCCGCACCCAGGCCATGGTGCCCTCGGGGGCGTCCACCGGCGAGAACGAGGCCCTGGAACTGCGGGACGGCGGCGACCGTTACCTGGGCAAAGGGGTGCTGAAGGCCGTCAAGCACATCCAGGAAATCATCCAGCCGGCCCTGAAAGGCGTCAATCCCCTGGAGCAGGGACAGATCGATCAGACCATGTGCCGCCTGGACGGCACCCCCAACAAGAGTAAGCTGGGGGCCAACGCCATCCTGGCGGTCTCCATGGCGGTGGCCCGGGCCGGGGCCGCGGTCTCGGGACTGCCCCTATACCGTTATCTGGGGGGCGCCGGGGCCGCCAGTTTGCCCATGCCCATGCTGAACATCATCAACGGCGGGGCCCATGCCGGGAACAATTTGGATATTCAGGAGTTTATGATCATGCCGGTGGGCGGCTCCTCCTTTACGGAGGCTCTGCGGATGGCGGCGGAGGTGTTTCAGACCCTGAAAAAGGTGCTAACCTCCCGGAAGCTGTCCACGGGTGTGGGCGACGAAGGCGGTTTCGCCCCGGATTTGCCTTCTCATGAGGCCGCCCTGGACCTGATCGTGGCGGCCGTGGAACAGGCGGGGTATCGTCCCGGGGCAGACGTGGTTCTGGCCCTGGATGCCGCGGCCTCGGAGTTTTTGGACAAGACCACCGGGGAATATGTCTTCAAAAAAGGGGATGGTTCCCGCAGGACTGCCGCGGCCATGACGGAATACTACCGGGACCTGGCGGCCCGCTACCCGGTCGTCTCCCTGGAAGACGGCCTGGGCGAAGAGGACTGGGACGGCTGGGTGCACCTCACCAAGGAATTGGGCGGCCGGCTGCAACTGGTGGGGGACGATCTCTTCGTTACCAATGTGCAGTATTTAACCCGGGGCATCGAGGTGGCCGCAGCCAACGCCATCCTCATTAAACTCAACCAGATCGGCACCGTCACCGAGACCCTGGACGCCATCGGCCTGGCGCGGCGCCACGGCTATCGCGCCGTCATTTCCCACCGCTCCGGGGAGACCGAGGACACCTTTATCGCCGACCTGGCGGTGGCCACCGGCGTCGGGCAGATCAAGACCGGGTCCGTGTCCCGGTCCGAACGCATCGCCAAGTACAACCGGCTCCTGGTCATCGAGGCCGAATTGGGGACGACGGCCCGGTTCCGGGAAGACCCGTTCTGGCTGAAACGGAGCTGACCAACCCGGGCTTAGGGGGAGCAGGCCCTCCGGCCGCTCCTCCAGGCCAGCAGCACCGCAACCGCGATACTAACAATGAGCGGGAAAGGCACCGATTCACCTCAGGTCCCTAATAAAGTTTCCGGGGTAGGAGTTGACATTCCTTATCCATCAAATAACAGACGTTTAACGAAACAATCACGGTTAACAAAAAAGTAATTTTTATTGACCACAGGTTTTTTTTTGTGGTCCTACAAGTATTTTTTATTTTTGACATTTTTTGGGGGTAATGTTATCGTCCTTTAACTTTTAGAATAATCCAAGCCTGCATCGAAAGGGGGGGAAATGGTGCGGCGTATGTGGGGCAATTCCCTGATGGTCATGGTGCTGGCGGCGTGCGTGTTGCTGCCGGGAAGGGTGCAGGGGGCGGAGTTCGACGTCAGCAAGTTCAACCAGGAAGTGGGACTGCGTTTCGCATACGGGAAAAACACCCAGAAGGCCACGGTCCACCTTTACAGCTTGCTGCCCCGCTGGGGCATCTTTCTCATGGCGCCGGGCAAAAGTTGGGGCCCCTTCGGAGCCTCATTCGTGGTGGAAGGTATCGCCAGCATCGCCGGGGCCGATGAGGTCGGCTTTGAACTGGGCTTCACCCCCATGGTGAAGTTCAGCTGCCTCCTCTTCCCCTCCGTCCTGGCCTATATCGAAGGGGGCGCCGGGATTATCAGCGAGAGCATCAACAGCCCGGCCCTGGCCCATGCCTTCAACTTCACCCCCCAGGTGGGAGCCGGCTTCGACATCGCTCTGACCCCCCAAGTGGCCCTGTCAGTGGCTTACCGGTTCCGCCATTCCTCCAACGCCGGCATCTATAAGGAAAACCCCGCCTTTAACGTCAACTTTTTTCAGACCGGCCTGAATTACTATTATTAGGACTAAAGTTCGTAGGGCGCGTCTCACGCGCCCTTCTTGGTGCGTAAGACGCACCCTTGAAGGGAATTTACCTTTTTGGCGCAGATTGGTATAAGCCCATTTTTTCCTGGTCCGGGGCGCCCTGACGCGGGTCCCCGGACTCCTGCGGCAGGAATAAATCCACCCGCCTCATGCCATTACGTGCGCCCCCAAGTTCCAATCATCTCATGAGTATTTTTTTCCAGGCCAGATCAGACACTTTTGCCCAGGTATTTCAAGTAGCGACACAATAATAATCCGGGTGAAATTATTATTGTTTGGCATGACGAATAACCCCTAGATCAGCCCATTTGCCACATCGCACCTGGATTTCTCGTACCGGGAGCGGGTCATAGTATCACCAGCTATTTTCGTAACCCGCCATTCCCACCGCTTCTCCGGCTTACGTCAAAAAAAATCTGAGCCAAACCTGAATGCCGGGGCGTTTTATCTTGACATAGTCAGTAATAATTCTTAATTAATAATGAGATATGGAAAATCTTATCCAGCAATTGCGAGACCGCCGGATTGCGGTGACCCCGCAGCGCCTGGCGGTGATGGCTGTCCTGCAAAGCCGGCGGGACCATCCCAGCGCGGATCACATCTATCAGGAGGTGCGGCGGGGGCTCCCGGCCATCTCCTTTAACACCGTGTACAAGACCCTGGAGATCTTGTGTCAGCAAGGCATGGTGATCAAGGTTAACCCTCTCCACGCCGTGGCGCGTTACGACGGCGAAACAGGGCGGCATGCCCATCTCATCTGCCGGCAGTGCCACCGGATCATCGACCTGGACTGGGAGGGTTCAGAAGTCCCCGCCTTACCGGCGGAGGCGCTGCAGGGCTTTAAGATTGAACATCCGTCTCTGACGTTCTGGGGCCTGTGTCCCGGGTGTCAACCATCAGAATCCCCCGAGGAGGACCAGCATGGCGACAGCAGTAGGACAGGAATATCGCTGTAAGGTATGCGGCAACAAGGTGAAGGTAGTGGAAGCCGGCGGGGGCGTGTTGGTCTGCTGCGGCATTCCCATGAAGCTCGAAAGCGATAAATAGGTCGAGGGGGTTCCATGAGCCCCCGGACAACTGCCCCATAGGCAACGCCAGGCAGAAATTATTCCGGCCCGTTGACTATCGCCACCGACGGGAGGAAGGTGACCTGCCGATCTTATACTCCCTCTATGACTGTTCAGAAGAATTTTCCGTAGGGTGCGTTCTACGCACCAATTGATGATCGAGAACGGCGGGCAGTGCCCGCCCTACATAATCTGCCGCAGTTTTAGCCGGGGGCGCTGTCCTGATCAGGTGTTGCGCCGTCGGCGGCCAATATCTCCAGGGCCCGGCGAGCCGCCCGCTGCTCCGCCTCTTTTTTGGTGCGGCCTTCCCCCTGAGCCAGTGGCAGGTCTTGGAGACGCACCTCCACCTGGAAATGTCGGGCGTGGCCGGGCCCGCTTTCGGCCATCAGGTGATATGAAGGTGGGGCCTTGTAGCGGGCATGGGTGAACTCCTGCAGGGAGGTTTTGAAGTCCTGTCCGGGCAAGGCGGTGGAAATCAGCGGGCTGAACCAGCGTGCCGTCAGGTGCGCCGCCGCCTCCAGGCCGCTGTCCAGATAAACCGCCCCGAGCAGCGCCTCCAGTGCATTAGCCAGGAGAGAGGGCTTCTCCCGGCCCGCCTGCCCTTCTTCCCCGCGCCCCAGCAAGAGGTAATCCCCCAGACCCAGACGCCGGGCCAGGGCTGCCAGTTGCCGGGCATTGACCAAAGCGGCCCGCCCTCGGGACATCTCTCCTTCGGAACTTTCGGGAAACCGGGCCAGCAGGAGCGCACTGACGTTGAGAGCCAGAACCGCGTCGCCCAGGAACTCCAACCGTTCATTGCTGGGGCCGCTGCCCGGGTTATCATGGGCATACGAACTGTGGCGCAGGGCCTGGTCCAGCAGCCCCAGATTCTGGAAACGCAGCTCCAGCCGCTGGGCCAGGCTTTCCAATTCTTGCCGCCGGGCGAGGGGCAGGTCTGGGGGCTCAGGCGCCATCAGCTCCGGGCCCCCGGCCACCGGCAGGGGAGGGAGCGTTTCTCCCTGAGTGCCATTTGTTTGCCTCCATTGCCGGGAAAATAGGGGATTCCGAAAAAAGAAATCAGGGAAACCCTAATTGCCAGGGTCAGGGATTGCCTGTAGCTTATGGGTAACCTCACCGGCCCAAGGATTCTGCGGCTGACGATTTTAAGGCCGGCGAGGTGAAACTCTGGTGGAGAAGGAGAAATCATGGAGGTCCTCATGCAGGTGCTGGAGTCAACGATGGCAACCCGGGACCCCTATACTGTTGGCCATCAGCGGCGGGTAAGCCAGATAGCCTGTAGCATTGCCAGGGAGATGGGCCTTTCCGAGGATCGCCTGCAAAATCTTCGGATGGCCGGTACGCTCCATGACCTGGGCAAGTTCGCCATTCCCTCGGACCTTCTTTCCAAGCCAGGCAAACTCACTCCCCAGGAATTCGCCCTGATTAAAACCCATCCCCAGGTAGCGTATAACATCCTGGAGCCCGTCAGCCTCCCCGGCAACACTGCCCAGATTATCCTCCAACATCACGAGAGGCTGAATGGCTCCGGCTATCCCCAGGGTCTGAAGGGGGAGGAAATCCTCCTGGAAGCCAGGATCCTTGGTGTGGCCGATGTGATGGAGGCCATGTGCTCCCACCGTCCTTACCGCGCCTCTCTGGGCCTGACCGAAACCCTGGATGAACTCACCAGGAACAAAGGGATTCTCTACGATGCGGCCGTGGCGGAAACCTGCCTGAAACTTTACGGGCAAGACCTGGCGGCCCCCCGGCAGGTGAGCGCCGGCCCGGCGTCCCTGCGGGTTGTGATGCCTCTCCCTCTGGTTTCCCCGGGTGACGGCGCCCGGGCCCAGGAAAATCTTGGCGGCGGGCGCACCTTGCCTCAGGTCGCAGCTGGCAAATCGCGTCACTGGGCCAGATTGCTCCCCCAGAGGCATCGCTCCTGGATGCTGGCCGGCTCGGCTTCCCTGATGGGATGGCTGATCATGACGTCGTTAAAAGGCTTTTAGGTTCGAGAGCCACTCAAACCACACGCCCTTCCGATTGATTTTTCCTCCGGTCAGCCGTCACGGCGCCCCGACCCGGCGCCAGGGGCCGGCCACCGGCTGATGCCGGGATGTCACCATACCAAACTGCGTGCAACAAAATTACCGGATCAGGCGGTGGGGGGACCCCGGCGGCGCCGTTGCCCCGAAAGCTCCTCCGGCTAGCCGGAGCGCTGGTCGGTAAGGAGGGGCACCACGGGTTCGGCCAGGATTTTCTGGCTGATGCCCCGTCCCAGGGCCACCCGGCCACCGTTGACGCCCACGATAATGAGGCCGCGATTATTTTGTATAATTTCAACTTCCCGCCCCAGGTTGAGGCCCATGGCCAGCAACCGGGCCCGAAGCATCCGGCCGCCCCGATGCCCGGTAATCCTGACCCGCCGGCCGGCCGGGAACTCGGCCAGTTGGTGTTCCAGGGGTCCGGCGGCATCCGCCATGACGTTTACGTCCTTTTCTGACCCAGCCAAGTTACTCCGCCTCCTGGCAGGTGGCGCAAAGCCCATGCACCTGCAACTGGTGGCCTTGAATGCGATAGCCGTATTCCCGGGCCAGGTGCGCTTCCAGAAGTCCCAGGCCCGGCTCCACGAACTCCAGCACTTCGCCGCACCCCAGGCACCGGAGATGACTGTGGTGGGCGTGGCCGTAAATGTGCTCATAGTGCCAATGGCCGTCGCTGAAATCCACCTCCCGGACCAGGCCGCAATCAATGAACAACGGCAGGGCGCGGTAGATGGAGGCCTTGGACACCTTTGAGGCCTTGTCCCTGAGCCTCAGGTGGAGTTCGTCCACATCGAAATGCCCGTGTATCTCAAAAATTTCTTGCAGTATCTGCTCCCTCTCCGGGGTGCGCCTCAATCGGCGCCCACGGATATATTCCCGGAATACCTGGATCTCCGATTTCATCACCATACC
>JAHIKF010000059.1 GCA_018897875.1 Pseudomonadota bacterium
AATGTCTCCGGTGCGGCCTCTGCGTGGCGGTGTGCAACGAGGTGGTGGGGGTCCAGGCCCTCACCTTCGGTTCCCGGGGGGTCAAAAAGGTCTTGGAGACCCCCTACCGCGTCCCCAACAATGCCTGCATCGGGTGCGGCTGTTGTGTCTCGGTGTGTCCCACCGGGGCCTTGCAGAAACGCCTGGACACCGTCCGGGGCGACCTGTCCCGGCGCACCGGCCATGGCTTCGCCCACTGAGGGAGGTGACTTATGAGCCCAACGCAATCCGTCAAACCAGAAACGCCGGCGCCCCGCTTAGGGGTCTTCCTCTGTGAGTGCGGGTCCCGCATTGCCCCCGGGGTTGACCATACCGTTTTGACCCAACTGCTGGATGAGCCGCCCGGCGTCGGGCATGTGGAGACCCTGCCGTTTTCGTGTCTCCGCCCCGGTTTGGCACGGATCAAGGCGGTAGTGGCCGCCAAAGGCCTCAATCGGCTTATCATAGCCGGCTGCGAAAGCCGCCTGCTCCATAAAAAATTCGAGCAAGCCCTGGAAGGTCTAGGGCTAACGGAAACCCAGATCGACATGGTCAACCTCCGGGACCACGTGGCCCGGGTTCATAGCGCGGCGCCCGCCGAACTGGCCCAAAAAGGGGCCAAGCTCATCCGGGCCTCCCAGGCCTGGCTCGAGACCCTCAAACCGGCTCCCCGGATCCGGATAGACTATCAGGGGCCGGTCATGGTCTTGGGCGGAGGCGTCGCCGCCTACGGCGCCGCCCAGGAACTGGCGGGACAAGGAGTAGATACCCTCCTCCCCCTCACGTACGACCCGGCGGAGGAAATGCAGCGGGCCCGGCAACTCTACCTGGGCGACTACCACTCCTATGACCGCCTCGACCGCCTCATCGGCAAAGTGGAGGCCAGCCCCCGGGTCAACCAGACCCGGGTGGGGCCTTTGCAGCAGGTCTCCGGCAAATTCGGCGACTACACCGTGACCTTCGCCTCTTCGGAGGGAGAGGACCAGGTGGAATTCAAAGCCGGGGCTATCATCGCGGCCCTGGATTGGGAGATCGTCCATCAACTACCGGAACTCGGCCATGATGGGAACCGGGTGATTTGTCAGATCGAGATCAACGAACTCATCCTCCAGGGTGGACCCCTGCAGGGCCGGGTGATTTTCTGGATCGACGATCTGGATGCCGGCCAGCCTTTTGCGGCGCCGCTCTCCATGAAAAGCGCCTGGACTATGGCCACCCATCTGCGGGAAAATTTCCCCGCCACCCAGGTGGCGATCCTCTATGACAGCACCATGCCCACGCCCCTGGGGAGCTTCGATCGGGCCCGGGCCCGGGAATTGGGTATTGCCTTGACCCCTTACGACAACCATGTCCATCCCATCGTCAAGAATGAGTATATCTCTTACAACCGGGCCACCGACCGGACCGAGCAGGATCTGGCCTGGGATCTCCTGGTGCTCTCCCCCCGGCGCACTCCCGGGGCCGAGGCCCTGAAGACCGCCAAAATCCTGGGATTGGAGGTCAAGGAAGAAGCCTTCCTGGACCGGTCTCCCCAGATGGTCCGCCCGGATCAGGTGGTCCTGGGGGAGAAACTGATGGTCGGGTCCGCCTGCCAGCCCTGCGACCTGCGCGGCGCTTTGAGCCAGGGGCGCCGAGTGGCCGGGAAAACCGCGGCCCTGGTCAAGAAGGCTCTGGCCGGCGAACTGTATGCCCCCCAGGTTATTTCCACCGTGGACCAGAGCAAGTGCACGGTGTGTACCCTCTGCCGGGAGGTCTGCGACTGCCTGGCCATCCAGCCGGTGAGCGGCCCCGTGGAAGGTCTGGGCCACAATGTCCCCCGGATGGTGGACCCCATGCTTTGCACCGGTGAAGGCACCTGCGCCGCTTCCTGTCCGGAAATGGCGCTCACCCTGGCCAATTGCACCATGGCCCAGCACGAGGCCCGGGTGGCCGCCCTGGCCCGCAGCCTGGCCCCGGATGAGGTCATAGGGTTCGGCTGTCAGTGGAGCGGCGCGGCCGCCGCCGACCAGGCGGGGCTGCGGGGATTGAGCTACAACCGGCGGTTTTACCTCCTGCCGGTGCGCTGCCTGGGACAGATCGACCCGGTGGTCATGGGGCGCACCTTTCTGGAAGGAGCCAACGGGCTGTTGCTCATCGGCTGCAACCCCGAAGAATGTCACCACAGCTACGGCATTGACCACACCTGGAGCCGGGTGTGGGTCCTGAAAAAGCTGTTGTCCCTCTGCGGTTTAGAAAGGGAGCGCATCGCCCTGGCCCACAGCGACATTACCCAGCCGGACCGCTTCGTGACCACGGTGGAGAGCTTCATGAAAACCATGGCGACCCTGGGCCCCATTGTTCGGGAGGCCGAGACCCAGAGCAAGCTCCAGGCCCTGTATGATGCCCTCCAGATCTCCCGGGTACGCTGGGTCCTGGGGGTCAGCTTGAGGCGGCCCTGGGAAAGCACTTATCCCAGTCACATGCCCAACCCCGCCGCCTATGACCACACCTTGACGGAGATCCTCACCGAGGAATTCTTCCGGGCCCGGGTCAAAAACCTGATGCGGCAGCAAGGAAAATTGTTGCAGCTGAACGACATCACCCAGGCCCTGGGCGTGGAAGAGGTCCAGGCCCATGAGTATCTGAAGGACATGGGCTACGAGGGGCTGATCGCCATCTCCTTTGTGAACCGGAACCGGTTTTACGGCCTGCCATCCGGCCCGCAATAATACCGTTTTCTGTTTTCTGTTTTCTGTTTTCGGTTTAAATGACTTGCAATATCAGAATGTTAGCGGGCGAGTTTGTTGCATTTGAATGAGAACTCGGTATAAGATGGGCGGCGGCGCCTGCCGCCCCCCAGCGCGAGGCGCGGCCCTGGGCCTGAGCCCGCCGACACGCCGGAATCGCCAAAATAAAGGGGGAGGCTGCTTTGGCAAGGCAGCCTCCCCCTTTTTGACTTTGGCGTCTGATACCAATTTGACATCAAACGTAGAGTAATGGTATATTGGGCAGGGGCTAAAAAAGATGCGCAAACCTGCCCAGATCGAATCTTGACTGACGCCGGAAGAATTGTTGTCTTGGCTGAAAGAAGCTCCCACGGTTGAGGCATATCAGAAAAGGCTGGTGGTCTGGTTAACTTATATCGGACCTTTCCATGCCCAGGAAATCGCCAACATGCTGGGGGTTTCGAAACA
>JAHIKF010000060.1 GCA_018897875.1 Pseudomonadota bacterium
GCGGCGATTTCTGCCTCGGAACAATGGGAGAGATTGGCGATGGTGCGATGCTTGACCTTGCCCTCATGCCGGTATGATTCCCGCAGCAAATACCGGCGATAGGTCTTGCCCCCCTGGGTGGAATAAGCGGCATCGAGATACATAGTGAGTACATTATTAAACAGAACTATTCTGATTGTCAAGATAATAATCTATTAAGCTTATTAATTTAGTGGCTACTATATTTTCTCAAAAGCACGCAACATTGTGTATATTCAATCAGTTATGTGATTAGTGGTCTGGAACATCCGTTCTATCGTACATCTGAAATCGTGAACACCGCCTCCACCTCGGGGACCTCTTTCTCTACCGCCTCCTTGCCGCTCCATCAGGATCAGCACCTTGACCACCGTGAGCCCGAAGTCCCGGGCCGCGGCCACGGCACTCTGGTCTGCCTGGCCCTGATGCTGTCCATGCCGGAAGGCTCCTGGCTGCGGCTGGGCTTGTGGCTGCGGTGCGGCCTGGGGAAAAAGCCGCTACCGTCCATCAAGGTTTGAAATGCAGCTATAAAACCTGTATCGAATATCAATTATTTTGATTTGAATTCCAGATAAATAGTAGATAGCTCTCATCCGGGAAGAGGACTAATCGTTTAAAATTAAGAAAAAAATTTCTGACTTTTTGACCAGGTTCCCAGTGGATTAACCTCGAAGTGGGGCAATCACCGCCCGGTAATGGTGAGATCGAGGGAAAGCGGATGATACAAACACATACCAGTCCTGGGCATTGGCTATATGGCTAATATCGTTGTAGGAATGAGGAATACATGGATAGCGGTTAGTTTGCCATTATCAGCAAATTACCAGAAAACCCGAATAGTTATAATTTGCCTAACGAAACGGCCGGTTTTGGGAGGGGAAATTCCGGGAGATGCCAGAATTTTAGGGGATAGAGAAAGCACGTGCGCCGGAAGTGAAATGTGCCTCCGCCGGCTCGGGTGGGCTTAGAATTGTCGCAGAAATCTTAGGTCGTTGTCGAAGAAGAGGCGGATGTCGTCGACCCCGTACTTCAGCATGGCGATGCGCTCGATGCCCAGCCCGAAGGCGAAGCCGGTGTATATTTCCGGGTCGTAGCCCACGGCCTCGAAGACCGCGGGGTGGACCATGCCGGAGCCCAGGACCTCCAGCCAGCCGGTGGCCTGGCAGACCCGGCAGCCGTGGCCGCCGCACATGACGCATTCGATATCGACTTCCGCGGATGGTTCGGTGAAGGGAAAGTAGCTGGGGCGGAAGCGGACTCCCACCTCCGGGCCGAACATCTGGTGCACGAACGCGGTGAGGACCCCCTTGAGGTCGGCAAAGGTCACCCCCTTATCCACCAGCAGGCCTTCCACCTGGTGAAACATGGGGGAGTGGGTGATGTCCGAGTCCCGGCGGTAGACCTTGCCCGGGGCGATGATGCGCACCGGGGGCTGGCGGACCTCCATGGTGCGGATCTGCATGGGGGAGGTGTGAGTCCGGAGCAGCACCTTGTCGTTGAAGTAAAAAGTGTCCTGCATGTCCCGGGCCGGGTGGTCCGGGGGCAGGTTGAGGGCCTCGAAGTTATACCAGTCCAGTTCCACCTCGGGGCCTTCCACCGCCTCAAAGCCCAGGTGGAGGAAGATGTCGCAGACCTCGGCCATGATGCGGTTCAACGGGTGGAGCCGGCCCCGGGGCAGGCGCCGCCCCGGCAAGGTGACGTCCACGGTGGTGGTTTCCGCCAGGCGGGCCGCGGTCTTCAGGGCGCTGAGGGCCTGATCCAGGGCCGCTTCCAGGGCCTCTTTGGCCCGGTTGGCTTCCTGGCCAACGTTCCGTCTCATCTCCGGGTCTAATTTTCCGAGACTCCGCAGGATACCGGTCAAGGCGCCCTTGCGTCCCAGGTAAGAGACCCGCAAGCGTTCCAGGTCCTCAGGGCTGCGTGCGCCCCGAATCTCCCGGAGCGCCGCGGTTTCGAGATTCTTGATGTCCTCAACCGTCATTATGGTAGGTCCGATTGATTATTCCGAGTTAATCCGAACGGGGAGCGGAAACCTTAAAGTCCCCCTTTCTTAAAGGGGGATTTAGGGGGATTATGAGGCGGTTATTTAATCCCCCCTACCCCCCTTTAGAAAAGGGGGGTAAAAACTGGGACCCGAAAACTGAAGAACAGGCCTTAAAGTGCCTGACGGGAGAGTTCCGCGACCCGGGCGAAGCCCTGGGGGTCGACGACCGCCAGATCGGCCAGGACCTTGCGGTCCAGATTGATCTCGGCCTTTTTCAGCCCGCCGATGAATTTGCTGTAGGACATCCCCAGCGGCCGCAACGCGGCGTTGATGCGGACGATCCACAGGGCGCGGAATTCCCGCTTCCGAACCTTGCGGTCCCGGTAGGCGAAGGTCAGGGCGCGCTCCACGGCCTCCCGGGCGGAACGATAGAGCCGCCGCCGGCCGCTGCGAAACCCCTTGGCCATTCCTAGCCATTTTTTCCGGCGCGCCCTTGAGGCAACGCTTTTCTTGACGCGTGGCATAACGAACTCCTATCTCAGAGATAAGGCAGCAGGACCCTGAGGCTTTTGGTCTCGGCGGTGGACAGATAAGCCGCCTGCCGCAGCTGCCGCTTGCGCTTGGCGGTCTTGCTGGTCAGAATGTGGCTGGTGTAGGGCTGCTTGTGCTTCAGGCGGCCTTTGCCCGTGGCCTTGAAGCGTTTAGCTGCCCCCCGATGGGTTTTCATCTTGGGCATGGTTAAACCTCACATGGTGCTAACACTGCCAGCCGCCAGTCAGGCGGCCGGGTGGATTATCTGATTCCTGGAGCTAATATGCCGCTGACAGGTAAACTTATATTTTATACTCTATTCATCACATTTTAACAACATATCTGCAAAAAAAACCTTTCCCCAGTCCACCCGGGCGGTGGAGCCGCCATGACACCGGAAAGAGCTCAGGACTACTTGGGGGTAACGATCATGGAGAGGTTCCGGCCTTCCAGCTTGGGATTCGACTCCACGGTTCCCACATCCGCCAGGGCCTCGACCATCTGGGACAGAAGGCGAAAGCCGCGGTCCGTGTGGGCGATCTCTCGGCCCCGAAAAATCACCGAGATCTTGACCTTGTCGCCCTCTCCCAAAAAGCGCCGGGTATTCTTCAATTTGAAGTTCATGTCGTGCTCTTCGATCTTGGGCCGGACCTTGATTTCCTTTACCTGGATCGTGGTCGCTTTACGCCGGGCTTCTTGCAGTTTCTTGCTCTGCTCATACTTGAATTTGCCGTAATCCATGATGCGGCAAACCGGCGGGGCGGCCTGGGGTGCAACCTCTACCAGGTCCAGGTGCGCCTCTGCTGCCAGGGCTAACGCCTCTTTGATGGTCATAACGCCGACCTGTGCTCCGTCGGCGCTGATAAGCCGCACCTCCGGCACCCTGATCTGCTCGTTAATCCGTACTCTTTGCTGCTTCTGGATGGCCGTCACCTCCTGAGATTTATGAAGAGTTGGCGGGGGACGGAGTCCGGGACTCCTCCTGAAGGCGCTGGATAAACGCCTCCAGGGGAACGCCCTTCAACTCCGTGCCGTCCCGCAGGCGGGGCGCCAGGGTGCGGTCAGCCGCTTCCCGGTCCCCCATGATAACCATGTAAGGTATTTTCTGCCCCTGGGCTTCTCTGATCTTGTAGCGCAGCGTTTCCTGCCGCGTATCCACTTCCACCCGCAAGTCGGCCTCCCGCAGCAAACCTGCCACCTCCTGGGCGTAGGCATGGGTGCGGTCGGTGATGGGCAACAGGATGGCCTGCACCGGCGCCAGCCAGACCGGGAAGGCCCCGGCGAAATGCTCGATCAGGACTCCCATGAAGCGTTCCAGGGAGCCCAGGATCACCCGGTGCAGCATCACCGGGCGGTGGCGTTCCCCATCCGAGCCGACGTAAGTAAGATCAAAGCGCTCCGGCAGGGTGAAATCGCACTGAATGGTGGCGCATTGCCAGCGGCGCTGCAGGGCGTCTTTGAGCTTGATGTCAATTTTGGGCCCATAGAAGGCCCCTTCCCCGGCGCAGATGTCGTAGGGCAGCCCCCAGGTCTTGAGCGCCCCGACGAGGGCGTTGTTGGCCAGTTCCCACTCGGCGTCGGTGCCGATGGATTTCTCCGGCCGGGTCGAAAGCTCCACCTCGTAGTCGAACCCGAAAATCGCCATGACCTCGGCCACGAACTTCAGGACCCCCAGGATTTCGCTTTCCACCTGCTCCGGCATGCACAGGATATGGGCATCGTCCTGGGTAAACTGGCGCACCCGGGTGAGGCCGTGCAGCACCCCGGAACGCTCGTGGCGCAAGACGGTGCCCAGTTCGAAGTAGCGCAGCGGCAGATCCCGGTAGCTCCGGATCTGGGATTGGTAAATCAGCATGTGGGCCAGGCAGTTCATGGGCTTGACGCCGTACATCTGGCCTTCCACTTCGGTGAAATACATGTGGTCCCGGTAGTTGTCCCAGTGGCCGGAGCGTTTCCACAGGTCGGCCTTGAGCATCTGGGGGCCCATAACCATCTGATAGCCCCGTTTGAGATGCTCCCGGCGCTCAAAATCTTCGATGAGGCTCCGGAGCATGGCGCCCTTGGGGTGATAGATCACCATCCCCGGCCCGGCTTCCTCTTCAATGCTAAACAGCCCCAACTCCCGGCCCAGACGGCGGTGGTCCCGGCGTTTGGCCTCCTCCAGAAGTTCCAGGTGGCGCTTCAGTTCCTTCCGGGTGGGGAAGGCGGTGCCGTAAATCCGTTGGAGCATGGGCCGGCGTTCATCTCCCCGCCAGTAAGCCCCGGAGGTGGCGGTGAGCTTGAAGGCCTTGATGAACCCGGTGGAAGGGAGGTGGGGACCCCGGCAGAGATCGATGAAATTCCCCTGTTGATAGAGGCTTACCTTCTCCTGGGGAATCTCCTCCAGAAGTTCCACCTTGTAGGCTTCGTCTTCGCTCCGGAAGTAGTTGATGGCCTGCTCCCGGCTCATGTCGTCCCGCCGGAAGGGCTGGTCCTGGGCCGTCAACTCGGCCATGTGGGTTTCAATTTTCACCAAATCTTCCGGCGTAAAGGGCTCGGGCACGCCAAAATCATAGTAAAAGCCCGATTCGATGGCCGGGCCGATGGCCACTTTGACCCCGGGAAACAGGTTCCGCACCGCCTCGGCCATCAGGTGGGCGGCGGAATGGCGCATGATCTCCAGACCCTCGGGGCTGTCCAGGCGGATGGGGGCGATGGTGCAATCGCCCGAAAGCGGCAGGGACAGGTCCACCAGATCCCCGTTGATCCGGGCTGCCACCACCGGCGCATCTTTGGCCAGGCCCAGGGCCTCAAAGGCTTGGGCTACCGTAGCTCTTGGCGCCAGGGTAATGGTGGAACCGTGATCCAGCGTAACTTTGATCATGCCGGCCTCAATAAAAAAGGCATCTCAGGCGTGCTCAGACGCCTTCCCAGATGCCGTCAAATACGCAAATTATGTTACATACGTTTGAAATTCAAAGGGTTGCCGTTAAATTCCTCAATCTCCGGTTTCGAGACCATCTGATTGAACTAATTTCGCTCATCTGTTTCTCATAAATACCTGTGTTTGTCAAGAAATTATCGTAGGACAGCTAAGTTAAGGTGGCGGGTGAGATAGATTGCCCCACCCGCCGGGGGACCCATGCCGTGGCGCACCGGCCCGCCAGGGCCAATGCCACCGGGGTTGGAGATTCTCGGTAATGACCAAGATTTGTGCTGACAATCATCAAACCGAGACCAGATTAGGCCTGACACTTGGGACTAAAACTTTACCTGTCGCCAGGGTCTTAGATACAGCTATGCTATCCCTAGCAAACCACTTGGATGGATATTATAAGGGTGGATAGATAGCAGTGATCGACACTTTTGCTGTATTGAATCCTAATCCATAATGTCCTTATGTTGGTGAAGCAGGCCGACGGCGAAGGGATGGCCTTTGACCTTGGGCTCAGGGATGGGAGGTTTA
>JAHIKF010000061.1 GCA_018897875.1 Pseudomonadota bacterium
ACGACCTGATGAACACCCTCCTGAGTTTCGGACTCCACCACCTGTGGAAGCGGGCTGCGGTGCGGCTGATGGAGTTAAAGCCGGGGATGCGGGTCCTGGACGTGTGCGGCGGCACCGCCGACCTGGCCCTCCGGGCCGCCCGGACCATGGGGGACACCGGGAGCGTGATCGTCTATGACATCAACTGGGCCATGATGGCGGCGGGGTGGCCCAAAGTGGGCGGCTCCACCCTGGCGCCTCGCATCGGGTATATCCAGGGCGACGCCGAGCGCCTCTCCTGCCCGGACGCCAGCTTCGATGCGGCGATGGTGGGTTTCGGCATCCGCAACCTGACCCGTCCCGAGGTGGGCTTCAAGGAGTTGTTCCGGGTGCTGAAGCCCGGAGGAACCATGATGTGCCTGGAGTTCTCCAAGCCCAAGACCGCCTGGTTTCGCCGGCTCTATGATTGTTACTCTTTTTACGTCATGCCCGTCATAGGCCGGATCATGGTGGGATCCGGGGACGCTTACACCTATCTCCCCGAATCCATCCGGATGTTCTCCCAACCCGAGGAATTGTCGGCAGTCCTCACCGGGATCGGCTTTACCCGGGTCAGGTACCGGCGCCTCACCGACGGCATCGCGGTGATCTATCTGGGGGTGAAGCCCTGAAACTCAACTGGGCCGAACGGCTGGTGGTCAACAACCCGGTGCGGGTCATGATCCAGCGCCGCATTATCAAGTGGATCAAGGGTGTCACCCGGATTGGCTCCCAGGCCCGAATTCTGGAGATCGGCTGCGGCCGGGGGGCCGGGGCCTGCCTCATCCAGGAAGAATTCCACCCCGCCACCCTGCACGCCTTCGATCTGGACCAGCGGATGATCCGCATGGCCGGGAGGTACCTCAAGGCCGAGTCCAAGGACAAGATTTGCCTTTATGTGGGTGATGCCTCGACTCTCCCCTACCGGGACGGGGTCCTGGACGCGGTCTTCGGTTTCGGGGTGCTGCACCATTTGCCGGATTGGCGGGCAGGTGTGCGGGAAATCGCCCGGGTGCTCAAGCCCGGCGGCATTTACTTCCTGGAGGAGTTTTACCCCCAGTTCTATCAGAACTTCCTGGCCCGGCGGCTCTTTCTGCACCCGGAACACGACCGTTTTTACAGCCATGACCTGCAAGCCGCCCTGGCCGAGGCGGGCTTTGAGTTTCAGGGCCGCCTGGAACAGAAAATGCTGGGCATCCTGGCGGTGGCCGTCAAACAGGAATTGATTTGAGGCGAGGGCCGGAGAGGTCGGGGCGGTGTGCGCCCCGGCTCCGATCAAGGGAACTGTTCGCAGTTTTCCCGCCCGCCGCCGGGGGCTCAGGTCCCATGCCGACGGCGCTCCACGAAGAGGATATTCCCCTCTTGGTGTTGAGAGTATGGACAATATTACCGGTTAATGTCAGTTTGGTTAATATTTAGTTAATATCAATCAATGCTGACAGAACGCTATCAGGCTCTCTACAATCCCTGAGGAAAATCACTTCCCAAAGCCAGCTGTTTGTGGCATATTTAGGGACAGAAAGCCGTGTAATTTAATCGAGTGATGTTATTAGGCCCACAGCAAGTTTTCGGCTGGTTTTGGGGTTATCCGTTACATGTCATTAGAGGATAAAAGCCCATGAGAAAAACTTATATCTTAGATACCAATGTGTTACTGCACGACCCTGAATCGTTGTTTTCTTTTGAAGATAATGCCATAGTTTTGCCTCTGTCAGTAATTGAAGAGTTAGATCGCATTAAAAGAAGAAGTGACGAAGTTGGCAGAAATGCCCGGGAAGTATCCAGAAGATTGGACGAATTAAGAATGAGGGGGCGGTTGTCCGAAGGAGTGGGACTTGCCAATGGCGGGTCGGTTCGCATTGAAATCAACGGTAATCAACCGGACAATCAGCCCTATGGCATTGATTTAAATACCACCGACAACCGGATTCTGGCGTTAGCCTATGCGCACATGAACAATGGCCAGACCCCCGTCATTCTGGTTACCAAAGATTTAAATCTGCGCATTAAGGCTGATGTCTTGGGGTTGGCCGCCGAAGATTTTTACAGCGACAAGGTAGATTACCATAAATTATACAGCGGCGTCACCGAGCTTTACCTTTCCGTTGAAGAAATCGACCGGTTTTACCGGGAGGGGTACCTGGATTACCCCGGCGGCGATCTTCAGCCCCACCAGTTCTGTATCCTCAAATTGGCCGAATCATCGTCAAAATCGGCCCTGGGCCGATACTTCCACCACCGGCTCCATAAGCTGACGCATGACGGCAAGGCGGTCTATGGCATCAAGGCCTTGAACAAGGAGCAGAAGTTCGCTCTGGATCTGCTGTTGGATGAGACTATCCAGGTGGTGACCCTGGTGGGCAAGGCTGGCACCGGTAAGACCATTATGGCCCTGGCGGCCGGCCTGGAAAAGGTCCTGGAAGGCGGCGGCCGCTATAACCGCATCCTCATCACCCGCCCCATCGTGCCCCTGGGCAATGATCTCGGCTACTTGCCCGGCGACAAGGAAGACAAGATCAGGCCCTGGATGCAGCCCATTTACGACAACCTGGAATACCTGTGCAACGAACATATTCAACCCAACGGCTGCATCGATTATCTGATCGCCAACGGCAAGATCGAACTGGAGGCCCTGACGTATATCCGGGGCCGGAGCATCCCGAAACAGTTCATCATCTGTGATGAGAGTCAAAACCTGAGTCCGCACGTGATCAAGACCATTCTCACCCGGGTGGGGCGGGGCAGCAAGATCATCTTTACCGGCGACCCGGAGCAGATCGACCATCCGTATCTGGACGCCTCTTCCAACGGCCTCAGCTACCTGGTGGAGAAGATCAAGGCGGAAGAAATCTCCGGGCACATCACCCTGATCAAGGGCGAGAGGTCCGGGATCGCCGAACTGGGGGCCAGATTGCTGTAACGGCTTCTCCCGGCGGCACCCGGGTCCGGCCCGGCAGGCTTCGTCGGCGTTTACCCTGACTTTTAAGGTAGATCAACCGGCTGCCGATAGAGCTTCAAGGTAACCACCCTGGGAGGCACGCGGTGGAATTTCGGGATTTGGCCAAAGAGCCCCCGGGCGAGCGCCAAAGAGAGCACAGGTGATTATGGACGGATTTGCAGTGATGGATTCCCGGCCGGGGCAGCTCAGCCTGGCCGTGGACAAGCTCAAGGGCAACCCGGACCTGACCCGGGAAGTCCAGGTGGAGTTAGCCGCCATCCGGGGCATCCAGCAGGTTTCCACCGACCCCGACCTGGGCCTCCTGGTGGTGGCCTATGATAAAAGCCAACTCACTTCCTTCACGTCGCTCTTAGCCCTGAAGGCCACGTTTTCCTCTTTTTTTCCGGAAGTCGACTCCATGAAACTGGCTTTCTGGCTCAGTCAGAGCCTGTAATACCGTTTTCTGTTTTCTGTTTTCAGTTTTCTGTTAAAAAGATTTTTCATATCAATAAGTTAGCAATATAGTTTGTTGTATTTGAATGAGAACTGTGTATAATTGCCCCCGGCGCCTCCCGGGCGGCCGGGCGGGACACCATCAGCCTAGCAGGGCAGGTGCATCTTGAGCTGCCCCGGGAAGCCAGGGATAAGATTGAGCCGCTGGCGGGTAATACTGAACTGCGATCATACAGGTAATTTATCTTCCGTAGGGGCGGACCCATGTGTCCGCCCTCAGGTTGGCTCAGGGCAATCGCGGCCAGACAATCGACATAGGTAGGCCCTCGCGGGCTTTCCCTGGCACACCACCGTGCGTACGGGTCCGTACACGGCGGTTCGGTTGGTTAAGCTATCACACGGGAGCAAAAATATAGGCTCTCGGATGATGCCGGGCTTTCGAACATATGCAACGTTAAAGATGCTTCAGTCCCTACACTGCCAACCCTCGGGGCTTCACCCCTACTTTTGGAAGTGAGG
>JAHIKF010000062.1 GCA_018897875.1 Pseudomonadota bacterium
AAGCTAATGGTGCGTAGGACGCACCCTACGGAAGACTTTTGGGAACAGAGTATGGGAACGAGAAATAAAAATATCGCATCGAGCCGATAATGATTCCCAAAAAAAAGAGTCTCATGAGGAGAAGGTCAATGCAAGAATATGTCATCCACCCCCTGGTGGTGGGGGCCAATGAAACGGATCAGGGCGTCATGACCTATCTTAAGGGCTACGGCAAACGCATCTGGATCCCCATTTACGTGTTTTACCTGGAGGGGGGGCCGGAAAAGATCCTGGTGGACACGGGCCTGGAGCAGTTCATGGTGCCCCCCGAGGTGGAGGAGCAGTACGGCCTGAAGATCCAGGAGTTCGAAGCGGCCCTGGACACGTTCGGCCTCAAGCCGGAAGACATCGACATCATCATCCACACCCACCTGCACAACGACCACTGCGAAAACGACTACAAGTGCACCAACGCCCGGGTCTACGTCCAGAAGCAGGAGTACGAGTTTTTTAGAGCGCCCCACCCGGTAGATCACCGCTACTTCCCCGACCTCCTGGATGACGTGGAGGTGGTGCAGGTGGATGGGGATGCCCAGATCGTGGACGGCATCCGGGTGCTCCTCACCCCCGGGCACACGGTGGGGGGCCAGTCCGTGGTGGTCAACACCCGGGCCGGCCAGGCGGTGATCACCGGGTTTTGCTGCAACGAAGTGAACTTCCCGGCCTCGGGGCCGCCCATTCCCTCGGGGGTCCACATCAATGTCATCGACGCCTATGAGAGCGCCCGGCGGGTCAAAGAGGTGGCGGACATCCTCATCCCCCTGCACGACCTGGCCGTGGGCCGCCAGAGGAGCATTCCCGCTTAAGGAGGGCGTCATGAAATTTTTATCGAAGGCCTTACCGTTAATGCTGGTGATTCTGCTCTCGGGGGTGACGGCGTTGTGGGCCCAACCTCAATTCGTGCCGCCCTGGGCTCCCAATCTGGCTCCCCAATGGGCGCCGATCCCCCAGCTCCCGGGGGTCTCTTACGTTCCGGATTTGGGCCATGACCTCTTTCGCTACGGCAAACGGTTCTACGTTTACCGGTAGGGACGCTGGCATCGGGCCAAACGCCTCAACGGCCCCTGGAGGGGGATTAACAATCCGCCCCAGGCTTTCTATAATATCGGACCGACCTACTTCAAGTCGCCGCCGGGATGGGCCCAGGGCAAGAAAACCGGCTGGGGAGGGGCGCCGCTGCCTCCGGGGCAGATGAAGAAATTGGAGCGAGGCGGTTCTTTGCCGCCGGGACAGATGAAGAAATTGCAGTGAGCCCCCGGCTCTAAAAGGATCTGCCCGGCTCATGCACACGGACAGCCACCGCCCCCGCCCGGGTAGGCGCCGGGCCAGGTGGGGGAACCGGGAAACGCCTCAAGGATCGCGGCTCAGCGCTCCACTCCGATCCGGATGGTGTCACCGGTTCGGGGGGAGATGAGCAAGCCTTGGCCCCTGAGGTTTACCCTCCCCACATAGGTATCGTCATTGAGCCTGGAGGTAATCTCGACGCCGCCCGTCCGGCTCACCGCAGTTGCGCCGGCAACTGCCTGGCTGTCTGGTCGGCAGTGACGGTGACTCGGATAATTCGGCACCCGGTATTAAGGGCAGGTACCCTCAGCGGCCCGGCCTTGACCACCACACCGAGGAGATTTTACGATGCGGCGTTTGCTCCTGCTCTGGGCAATATTGGCGCTGGTAGCGGCTCCTGAGGCCTTCGGGGCCCAGGACATTCGCATCAATCCGGTGCCGCCCGGCGTCAAACCCCAGTGGACCCGGGTCCCCGGGACGCCCCAGGTCTCCTGGGCCCCCAACCTCCCCACCGACGTTTTCCGCTATGGCGGTAAATATTATTTTTACTGGGAAAACTACTTTTATCGGGGCTCTGCCCCTGAAGGACCCTGGAAGTCGGTGAAGAAGGTGCCCGAGGTGTTTTATCAGGTCGATCCGGCCTATTTCAAGACCGTGAAAAAAGCCGTGGAGGCGCCGGCGGCCCCCGCGGGGTCAACGCCGTCGCCCAAGGCGAAAATCATCGACATCGCGCCGACTGCGCCGCCGGCCCAGGCCCCCCCGGAGGAAACCCCGGCCAAGCCGCCCAAGGTAATGTGAGCGCCGGGGGTATAGCGTTTGCCAAAAATTCCTTCCCATTGATGGTTTTTAAATCCCCCTAAATCCCCCTTTTTCAAAGGGGGACTTTCACAGGAATTCCGCTAAGTTCCCCCCTTTGGAAAAGGGGGGTAGGGGGGATTTAGGTTTGGGGAGCAGGTGTCATAACGGAAAAAACTTGTGGCAATTGTTATATTTCGAACCGGTCATAAGGGAGGACACCCAGGTCCGCCCCTCCGGGGAGAGGCGAGGGGAAGCTGAATGCGCTCCGCCCCGCCGTTTACCCACCGCGGCCTGGGAAAGCTTACAGCTCGAACTTGGCGGCAATGGGGATGCGCCGTCCCATGCCAAAGGCCTTGGAGGTGATCTTCAGGCCCGGCGCCGCCTGCCGCCGCTTGTACTCATTTTTGTCGATGGTGCGGATCACCCACTGCACGGTTTCCGGGTCAAACCCCAGCTTGACGATGTCCCCGTAGGCGCAGCCCTCGGTGAGGTAATAATTCATGATCCGGTCCAGGAGGTCATACGGCGGCAGGGTGTCCTGGTCCGTCTGGTCCAGACGCAGCTCCGCCGAGGGGGCCTTGCGGATGATCTGGGCCGGGATGATCTCCCGGTCCCGGTTGAGGTAGGCCGCCAGTTCATAGACCATGGTCTTGGGCACGTCGGCCAGGACCCCGAGCCCGCCGCTCATATCCCCGTACAGGGTGCAGTAGCCCACCGCCAGCTCGCTCTTGTTCCCGGTGGACAGGACCATGTGGCCGAATTTGTTGGAGATGGCCATGAGGATGTTGCCCCGGATGCGGGCCTGGATATTTTCCAGGGTGAGTTCGATCTCCCCCAGGTTAAGGGGCCCCTCTAGGGCCTTCCGGTAGCTCTCGTAAATGGGGCTAATGGGAATGAGCCTGGTTTCCACCCCCAGGTTGCGGGCCAGGACCAGGGAGTCGTCGATGCTGTCCCGGCAGGTGTAGGGCGAAGGCATCAACACCCCCAAAACGTTTTCCCGGCCAAGGGCTTGGGCGGCCAGGCAGCAGGTAACCGCGGAATCCACCCCGCCGGACAGGCCCATAACGGCTTGCTTGAAGCCGCACTTGCTCAGGTAATCCCTCAGGCCCAGGACCAGGGCCTCGTGCACCGTGGCGATCTGCTCCTGGGGCCGGTACAGACCCGGGGCGCCGGCCTGCGCCAGGTCCACCGTGACCACCGCTTCGGCAAAGCCCGGCAGCACCGCGATGGCCTCCCCGGTCCGGTCCAGGACCTGGCTGCGGCCGTCAAAGATGAGCTCATCGTTACCCCCCACCTGGTTCACATAGACCAGGGGAATCCCGTATTTCCGGGCGTGGGACTGAAACAGCCGGTGGCGCAGTTCCTCTTTGCCCACCTGGAAGGGCGAAGCGGAAATATTGATGAGCACCGTGGCGCCGCGCTGGACCTGGGTCTGGATGGGGTCCAGGGGGTAGAGGCGCCTAAACCACAGCTCCGGGTCGTACCAGGCGTCTTCGCAGATGGAGATCCCCAGGATCTCGTCTTTAAAGGGGAGGACCATTACCTCCCCGGCGGGATCGAAGTACCGGGTCTCGTCGAAGACGTCGTAGGTGGGCAAAAGCGATTTGGCCTGGCGCAGCCGCACCTGTCCCTGGTGGATCAACACCGCACAGTTGCACAGGCCTTTGCCGGTGTCCCGGCCGGTGGGCTGCGGCGCCCCCACCAGGATGCCGGTGGCGGGATACCGGGCCGACAGATCCACCAGGTGTTCCACGGCCTCCTGGACCTGGCGAATGAGGCCCGGCTTCTCTAAGAGGTCCCGGGGCGGATAGCCCACCAGAAAAAGCTCGGAGAAGACCACCAGGTCGGAGGTTCGATGCTCGGCCGCCAGGGTGGCGGCAATTTTTTGCAGATTGCCGCGCACGTCCCCCACTACGGGATTGAGTTGGGCCAGGGTGATCTTCATGGGTTTGGATAGTCGTTTAAAGCGTTGGCCATAAATTCATTCCACTTGCTGATTTCTAAATCCCCCTTTTCCAAAGGGGGACTTTAATAGCTATTCCTTATAGTTCCCCCCTTTTCTAAAGGGGGGTTAGGGGGGATTAGAATGATTCCGCTATCGGAAAATACTTTTGGCATTCGCTTAGGTCAGATATCTTGGTATTGCATCGTCAGGGTATATCGCCCTGCCGCGGCCGTCAATCGCTAATTTGGCCTGACAGTCATTCATGGGCCTTCGGCCCACCCGCAAATTATGAAAAGGTTTGGTGGGGCGGGCGTCCTCGCCCGCCACCGGGTCGGCCCATGGTGCGCAGTGCGCACCCTGATACGAAAAAACTTTTCGGAGCAGCACGGATAATGAGGCTGGCGGGCAGTGCCCGCCCTACAGGTAACTTTTCGGAGCACAACAGCCGGGGCGGCTGTTGCACAGAAAACGGAAAACAGAAAACTTTTCCGGGCAGGGAAAGGATAATCGGCAGAAATATTGTTAAACCGCCCGGCCCTTATCCGCGGGAATGATGACGTCAATTCTGGTGCCCACGCCGGCTTCGCTGTTGATGGTGAAGGAGCCCCCCAGGAGCCGGAGGCGGCCTTCGATCAGCGCCAGTCCCATCCGGCGGGCGGTATCCACCCCCAGGACCTCGGGCACCACCTTGAACCCCTTGCCGTTCTCCGTCACCAAAAACGGCACGCCGCCCACCAGCCAGGCCTTTTCCGGCGCCGGTTTGATCTGCTGGCCCACCCCCACCCCGATGCACTTGCCCATCTGGAACCCGATGCCGTTATCAACCACCTGAAACCGGACTTGCCCATCCAGTTTGTCGACGTTGAGTTCGACCCGGGTGGCCTGGGCGTGCTTGACCACGTTAACCAGGGCCTCTTGTAAAACCCGGTAGATCATCACCTGGGTTTGCGGCGTGAACAGCGCGTCGAGTCCCGGGACCTTGAGATTCGTATCAATCTGAAAATATTGCGTGAAGTGGGCCACCAGGTCTCGAATCGCCGGGGCCAGGCCCAGGTCCAGGACCCGGGGCCGCAAGCCTTGAGAAAGCTCCCGGGCCCCCTCCACCAGGGCGTCAATGCCGTTGATGGCCTGATCCAGGGCGCCTTTGGCCCCTGGCTGGTCAGAGGGGAGGTGCTTCTTAATCTCCCCGAGCTTGAGTTTCAAGGTCACCAGGTTCTGGGCCAGTTCCTCGTGCAGGGCCAGGGACACGGCCTGCTCGGATGCCTGGGCGGTCACCAGTTCGGCGTTGAGGTCCCGAAGCCTCTGTCCCGACTTCCTTAACAGGTTTTCCATTTCTTGGCGGGCGGTAATGTCTTCCAGGGCCAGGAGGATGAGATCCTCACGCCCCCTTTCCCGATGCAGGCGCCGGGCGTTGAGGAGCATAATGCGGCGGCCGATGAGGGGGAAGTCAACGTCCACCCTAAAGTCCTGGAAGAGGCTGTCCTTAGGCAAGATCTCCTCCAGCAGGTTCCGGAGGGCCGGGACGTCCCACTGGCGGTCTCCCAGTTCATAGATCAAACGGTTTTCGGTCTCCTGGGGGACACCCTTGAAGAACTGGTAAAAAGCGCTGTTGGCCGAGATCACTCTGAGATTGCCGTCCAACACCAGCAAGGGTTCCCGCAGGGTCTCGATGATGCCCTGGGCGTAGCTCCGGGCTTCTTCCACCTCCTCCAGGCTCCGCTTCAGGGCGTCAATGTCCACCAGGGCCAGCACCACCCCGTCGATGCGCTGGTCCAGGGTGCGGTAGGGCTTCAGGCGCAGAGAATACCAGCGGCCCTGCCGGTTGCGCACCTCCACTTCCTTGACCACCAGATGGTCCATGACCTCGGTGAGGAGCCCCTTCAGATCGTCCACCTCCAGGGGCAGCTTGAGGTCGCTGATGGGGCGACCCACGTCCCCGGGGATCAGGTTGAGCATCTCCTGGGCCGTGGGATTGAACCGCCGGATACGCAGGTCCTGGCCCAGCATGACGATGGCGATCTGCACCGCCCCCAGGAGGTTGTACAGGTCATCGTTGGCCCGGGCCAATTCCTGGTTGCGGTTTTCCAGCTCTTCGTTGAGCGTGGCCAGCTCTTCATTGGTGGACTGGAGCTCCTCCTTCGAGGTCTCCATCTCCTCGTTGAGGCTCTGCAACTCCTCGTTGGCGGACATGAGTTCTTCATTGCTGCTCTGCAGCTCCTCCAGATGGGTTCCCTGCTCCTCCATGACCGCCTGGAGGTATTCCTTGGTGGCCGCCAGTTCTTCCTCCAGTTCCCGGAGGCGTTGTTCCTTGGGGGGGCGCCGGCCTGCGCGGCCCGGCTTCTCCCCGGTAGGGGCCGGCTCGGGGCCGGTGGGGGTGGCCGCGGCTTCAAACAGCACCTGAAAAAATCTGGGCCCCTCGGCGGCCGGCCGGATAGGAACGACTTCCAGGTTGACCCGCCGCAGCCCGCCATCCGCCCGCAGGCGCAACCCTTCCTTGCGCACCGGGGAATTTCCCTGGATAGCGGCCTGCACTGCAACCCTGATCTCCCTACCCAGGTTTTCCCGGGCCATCCTCAGGAGGTTGAGACTGGCCTCCCCCGGGGCCGGCGCCAGGAAAGCGCCGGTCTGTCCCCGAAAATGCACGATCTTCATAGTTTCATCGATAATGACTCCCGCCGGGGCATAGCGGGCCAGGACGAGGTGGTCAGCCTCCCGGAGCAGGTCGGGGACGCTGGCGACCATATCTCTGGCTTTCTCCGGCCCCGAACCGGCAACCAGGGCCCGGGAAGGATGGTCCGGGACAAAGGCCGCCTCAGCCCGGGGCCCACGGAGGCTCTTCTGGGCGTAGAGCTTGTACCGCTTGTCCACCTGAGAAAAAAGGTCCATGAAGGAGCCCAGGGCCTCGGATTTGCCCAGGAGGAGAAAACCGTTGGGCTTGAGGGCAAAATGGAAGATGGGGATCACCATTTTTTGCAGCACCGGACCGAAATAGATCAGCACATTGCGGCAGCTGATCAAGTCCAGGTGGGAAAATGGCGGGTCCTTGATGAGGTTCTGCCGGGCAAAGACGCAGACATCCCGGATGGTTTTGCTCACCTGATAGCCCCCGGCCCCTTTGACGAAGAAGCGCCGCAGGCGCTCCGGGGAGACGTCCGCCAGCGCCGCCTCCGGATAGAAGCCCGCCCGGGCCTGACTGATGACCCGGTCATCCACATCCGTGGCGAAGACCTGAACCGGGAAGTTGGCGGACCTGTCCCCCAGAAGCTCCAGCAGGCTGATGGCGATGGAATAGGCTTCCTCGCCGCTGGCGCACCCCGGCACCCAGATGCGGATGGGATCGTCCGGGGAGCGCTCCCGGGTAATGGCCGGAAACACCAGATCCTTCAGGGCCTCAAAGGCCTCCGGCTCCCGGAAGAAGCCGGTGACGTTGATGAGGATATCCTCATAGAGTTTTTTTATCTCGGGGCGATGCTTCTCCAAAAACGTGACGTAATCCGCCAGGCTCTCCACCCGGTCCAGGGCCTGGCGCCGCAGGATACGGCGCTTGATGGTGCTGTGCTTGTAGTGGGTGAAGTCCACGCCGGTTTCGATTTTGAGCAGGGCCAGAATCCGGTTGAACTCCGTCCCCTCTTCTTCCAGAGACATTTCCGGGGCCTGGGGCGAGGGAGCCGGACGCCCGAAGGGATGATGGGCGAGGCGGGCCAGTTCTTGGGCAATCAGGTCCGGGGGCAGAACAAAATCCACGCAGCCCGCGGCAATAGCGCTCTGAGGCATGCCGGTGTATTTGGCGGTGGCCTCGTCCTGGGCAAAGGTGATGCCGCCGACCTCCTTAATGTCCTTCATGCCCTTGACGCCATCCGAGGCGGTGCCCGACAGGATCACCCCGATGGCCCGGCCCCCCTGGTCCGCCGCCAGCGACTGGAGGAAGTAATCCACGGGATGGTGCAACCCCCGGGGCTCCTCCCGGGCCGTGAGGTGCAGGATCCCGGTTACCAGGGACATGACAACTTCCGGGGGGCTGACATACACGTGGTTGGGCTTGACTTCCTGGCCGTCTTTGACTTCGATGACCGGCATCCGGGTCACCCGGGTGAGGATCTCGGGCAGCAGGCTGTGGGGCCGGGGCGCCATGTGCTGGACCAGCACAAAGGCCATCCCGGTATCGATGGGCAGGTTCTCCAGCAACCCGGTAAAGGCCTCCAGGCCGCCGGCGGAGGCGCCGATGCCCACTACCTTGGGACTGGGGGCCGGGTGGCCTTCTTGCCCCGGCTGGCGGCCGGCGGGTCCCGTCTCAGCTACAGCAGGAGAGGTTAAGGCGGGCTCCGGCGCCGCGGGTTTGGGTTTCCGCAGGTTGCGGCCGGCCTTGGCCTCGGCTGGTCGGTTCGAGTCTTTCCCGTGCTTCGCCCCCCCTATGGGCGCCTCCGGGGCGCCGGTGGTCTTCGGCTTTTTCCCAGCCATCGCTGACCCCCTGTTATTTGGCAAGGGAGATACTTTCAAGGTGATGCGAATCTCATCCCTTTTTACACATTAATCATATTTTTCCAGAGCACAACCGTCCTGTCACAAAATAATCCTCTATATGAGCTCACGCAGCTTTGGTTCAAAGAAGTCATGCATGGGCCTTCGGCCCACCCGTAAATTATACAAAGTTGGTAGAGCGGGCGTCCTCGCCCGCCACTTTATACGAAGTTGCAGTCAAAAAACATTGAATATTCATGTCATTCTGAACGGAGCGCCGCGGAGTGAAGAATCTCGGCGGCTTTAAAAGAGAGATTCTTCGCTAGGCTCAGAATGACAAATAATAGTCTTTTGATTGCTTTTGGGTATCAGAACAGAGTTTGCTTCTAAGGCGGGCGAACTGGGCGAACTGGGCTCCCGGTCACCCGGGGGACGATGGTTGGAGTTGCACCTCAGAGTTGCAACGAGGGCTGTTCCGGTAAGTTATAGCAATTGCCAAAAATTTTTTCCGTTACGGAAGCCTTATAATCCCCCCTGCCCCCCTTTAAAAAAGGGGGGCACTGCAAGGAATTGCTGTTAAAGTCCCCCTTTGAAAAAGGGGGATTTAGGGGGATTTAAGAACCTCCAAACGGAAGGAAGTTATGACAAGCACTATAAAAACTTGCCGGTCAACGACAAAAGGGCGCCACGGGTGCGCCCCTCTTAAAGAAAATTGAAGAAAACCGGTGCGGCGGCCGCCGCGGCTTAATCCAGTTCAAACTCCGTGCGCCAGTCTTTGGCTTCCTGCCAGTCAGGCTGGTCCTGCTTGTCGAACCGGTAGTCGCCCATGACCAGGTAGTCCATTTCGGTGCGCATGAAGCACTGGTAGGCGTCTTCCGGAGTGCAGACGATGGGCTCGCCCCGGACGTTGAAGCTGGTGTTGACGATGAGGCCGCAGCCGGTGTGTTCTTTGAAGGCCCGGATCAGGCGCCAGTAGCGTTCGTTGGTCTCCCGGTGCACCGTCTGGATGCGGGCCGAATAGTCCACGTGGGTGATGGCCGGCACGTCGGACCGGAGGTGGTAGAGGCGGTCAAACAACTCCAGGTTATCATAGCCGGGGGGCAGGGGGTTGCGTCTCGCTTCATTGACCGGCGCCACCAGCAGCATGTAGGGGGACGGCCGGTCCAGTTCGAAGTAGTTGGCCGTTTCCTCGTGCAAGACCGACGGCGCAAAGGGCCTGAAACCCTCACGATACTC
>JAHIKF010000063.1 GCA_018897875.1 Pseudomonadota bacterium
AAAGGCGTCGGAGCACGCCCCCGGTCAACCTGCCATACTATACCATTTGGCGTGGTGTGAAGCCAAACTGGGAGACACGGCCGCGGCTCGGGCAGCTCTCCAAAAGGCGCTGGACAGCAAGACCAAATTTATGGAGCGGGACGCGGCCCAAAAGCTGCTGGACAGTCTCCCCGCCGGAGGGAAATAGTCCGGTCTCGGTCAGCTACCGGTTGGGAGAACCCTTGCCCCACGGGCCGCGAGACCCCGATTGCCTCCGAGGCAGGGGATGGTGGAGTCTTTTGCCTATCCCCCCTGACGGTGATCCTCCCGGAACCCAAGACTCCTCCAGGCCATCTTAAGGCGTGAGCACGACTATACCCGTTTTTCTGGAAAGGGAGCAACCATGGTTGATGCCGCAAAAATTCCTCTCTATGGCGTAATTCTGGCCGGGGGATGGGGGACCCGGTTTTGGCCCCTGAGCCGCTCCCAGTACCCCAAGCAGGTCCTGCGCCTGCTGGGCTCCGAATCCATGCTGCAAACCACCGTCGAACGCCTGCTGCCTCGGATTCCCGCCCAGCGCCAGGCGGTGGTGACCAACGCCGGCCAGGCCGAACTTATTCACCAGGAATTGCACCGCAAGGGCTGGGACGAGGTCCGCATCTGGATTGAACCCGAGGGCAAAAATACCGCCGCGGCGGTGGGGCTGGCCGCGGTTTACCTGGGAGAGGCGGCCGAAGAGGCCGTCATGGCGGTGTTCCCGGCCGATCATTTCATCCGGGACCAGGCCAGTCTGCTCCAGGCCCTGGACCTGGCCGCCCACTGGGCCCAGGCCGGCTACCTGGTGACCTTCGGCATTCCCCCTACCCGTCCGGAGACGGGCTATGGCTACATCAAGCAGGGGGCTCCCCTGGATGACCAGGGGAAAGTTTTCCGGACCGACCGGTTTATCGAAAAGCCCCCCCTGGACCGGGCCACGGAGTTTGTGGCCGCAGGCGGTTACTACTGGAACAGCGGCATCTTTGTCTTTCGCCGGGATGTCTTGCTGGCCGCCATGTGCCGTTATTTGCCCGACCTTTACCGGGAACTGGCCCGGCTGCAGGTCAAGGAGAACCGGCCACCTCTGGCCGAAGTCTATCAAAATTGCCCCAGCATCTCGTTGGATCACGGCATCCTCGAGAAGGCCGAGAACGTGGCGGTGGTGCCGGTGGAGATGGGCTGGAACGACGTGGGGACCTGGGAAGCCGTGCACGAGCTGTTCCCCCGGGATGAGCGGGCTAACGTGCTCCTGGGCCGGGTACTGGACCAGGGGAGCCAGGACTGCATCCTCTTTGCCCAAAACCGTCTGGTGGCCACCATCGGTTTAGAGCGGATTATCGTCGTGGATACCCCGGATGCCACGCTGGTCTGCCACCGGGACCGGGCCCAGGAGGTCAAAGACCTGGTGACCGAGTTGCACCGGCAACAGATGGTGGAGTCGGTGCAGCACACCACCGTGGAGCGTCCCTGGGGCCGCTATACGGTCATGGACGAGGGGCCGAGTTTTAAGGTCAAACGGATCGTGGTGGACCCGGGCCAAAAGCTCAGTCTCCAGGTGCACCAGCACCGGGCGGAACACTGGGTGGTGGTCACGGGCACCGCCCGGGTCACCATCGGTCAGGAGGTCAGCCTGGTGGGGAGCAATCAGAGCGTCTACATCCCCCAGAAGACCCCGCATCGCCTGGAAAACCCCACGGTGGAGCCCATCCAGCTCATCGAGGTCCAGACCGGGGTCTACCTGGAAGAAGACGATATCCAGCGCCTGGAGGATGACTACTGGCACCCGGATCAGGACTAAACGTCCGTGACCGAAGCCTTAGCCACCCCCAAGAATGGGAGTTCCTGTCGGGACGGGTTATAGCGAATGCCAAAGGTATTTTCCGATAGCGGAATCATTCTAATCCCCCCTAACCCCCCTTTAGAAAAGGGGGGAACTATAAGGAATACCTATTAAAGTCCCCCTTTGGAAAAGGGGGATTTAGGGGGATTTAAGAACCGGCAACAGGAAGGAATTTATGGCAAACGGTATATCTTCTGCGCCAGGATTTATGGTCCACCAGGACCAGGTGGCGAATTATCATGACCATATGGACAACTAGATGACGGATCACACCGCTGAAATAGGCGATCATACCTTCCTGGTGACCGGCAGCGCCGGGTTTATCGGGTATCATGTGGCCCGGGCCTTGCTGGACCACGGGGCCCGGGTGGTGGGGCTGGACAACTTCAACGACTACTACTCCCCGGCCTTGAAGCATGACCGGGACCGGGAACTGCGCCGGCGCCCCAATTTTGTCTCCATTGCCGCCGACCTGACCGACCTGCCGGCCCTGGAAGCGTTGTTTCGCGCCCACCAGCCCCGGAAAATCTGCCATCTGGCGGCCCAGGCGGGGGTGCGCTACTCCCTGGTCAACCCTTTTGCCTATCAGAAGTCCAACCTGGAAGGGTTCCTGAATCTCCTGGAACTGGCCAAACGCTTTAAGCCGGAGCGCCTGGTCTATGCCTCCAGTTCCAGTGTCTATGCCGGTTTGACGGCAATGCCCTTCAGCGAGACCCAGCGGGTGGACACGCCCATTAGCCTCTATGCGGCCACCAAAAAGGCCAACGAGCTCATGGCCCATGCCTACTCGCACCTGTTTGGCCTCCCCACCGTGGGGTTGCGGTTTTTTACGGTCTACGGCCCCTGGGGCCGGCCGGACATGGCCATGTGGCTCTTTACCGAGGCCATGCTTAAGGCGCAACCCATCAAGGTTTTTAATTACGGCCAGATGCAGCGGGATTTCACCTATATTGACGACATCGTCCAGGGAGTGGTGGCGGCGCTGATGGCCCCGGGCCTGGATGTTTATGAGATCATCAATCTGGGGAACCACCGCGCCGAAGAACTCCAGCGGGTGATCGGCATCCTGGAGAGTGAATTGAAGCTCAAGGCGGAGCAAAACCTTCTGCCCATCCAGCCCGGGGATGTCCCGGCCACCTATGCCGATATCGGCAGGGCTAGAGAGAAACTGGGTTTCGAGCCGCTCACCCCCATTGATGTGGGGATTCCCCGCTTTGTCCGATGGTATTTTGATTATCACCGCCTGCCGCGCCGCTAGGGTTGTGCTTCACAAATTGTATGGTATAAAACGAGCCATCTTGAAGACCGGGTGTTTTAAGTCCCCCTTTTTTAAAAGGGGATTTAGGGGGATTATGAAGCGCTTTTTTAATCCCCCCTTACCCCCCTTTAGAAAAGGGGGGAAGAAAACCCCCAATTTTGATTGCCATATTAATTTTGAAGCGTCACACGAGAGGCAGGCCGAGGCGCGTCATTGAGGATAAACTAGATGGATTTGCTGAGCAAAATCAACGCAAAACAGGCCGTAGTGGGCATCATCGGTTTGGGCTACGTGGGGCTCCCCCTGGTGTTGCGCTTCGGCGAGGTGGGATTTCAGGTTTTGGGCTTTGACACGGATGCGTCCAAGGTGGAACGCCTCAACCGGGGGGAGTCCTATATCAAGCACATTCCGTCCTCCCGGCTAACCGCTTTGCTCACCCCCCGGGAGGGCGCCGGGCACTTTGCCGCCACCCACGACCTGGGCCGGTTGGGCGAACCGGATGTCCTGATCATCTGCGTGCCCACCCCCCTGACCTCGAAGCGGGAGCCGGATCTGCGCTATGTGGAACAAACCACCCGGCAGATTGCCGCCTGCCTGCGCCCCGGCCAGCTGGTGTCTTTAGAATCCACCACCTACCCCGGCACCACCGCCGAACTGCTTCTGCCCATCCTGGGCTTAAAGCACAAGGTGGGGGAAGAACTCTACCTGGTCTTCTCTCCCGAACGGGAAGACCCGGGCAACCCCACTTTTCAGGTCAACACCATCCCCAAGGTGGTGGGCGGCGTGACCCCCGCCTGTCTGGCCCACGGGGTGGCGCTCTACTCCCAGGTGATCGACCGGGTGATTCCCGTGTCCTCCACCCAGGCGGCGGAAATGAGCAAGCTCCTGGAGAACATCTACCGGGCGGTGAACATCGCCCTGGTTAACGAACTCAAGGTGCTCTGCCTGCGCATGGGGGTGGATATCTTTGAGGTCATCGAGGCCTCCAAGACCAAGCCCTTCGGGTTCCAGGCCTTTTATCCCGGTCCGGGCCTGGGGGGCCATTGCATCCCCATCGACCCGTTTTACCTGACCTGGAAGGCCCGGGAATATGATTTTTCCACCCGCTTTATCGAACTGGCCGGGGAGATCAACAGCTCCATGCCCTATTTCGTGGTGCAGCGGGTGGCCCGGGCATTGAGCGACCACCACCGGGCCCTGAACGGCGCCAAAATCCTGATACTGGGGGTTGCTTACAAGAAGGACGTGGATGATAATCGGGAATCTCCGGGCATGAAGATCATGGACCTGCTCAAACAGGAAGGCGCCGAGGTCAGCTATAATGATCCCCACATCCCCCGGTGCGCCGGGATGCGGCATTACCCCCACTTCGACCTGACATCGACGCCCCTGGACGAGCGCACCCTGAAAGAATCCGACCTGGTGCTGCTGGTGACGGACCACTCGGCCTACGACTACGCCTGGATCGCCTCCCAGGCCCGCCTCATCGTCGACACCCGCAACGCCTTCAAGGGGATAAAAGGGGATCATATTTATCCGGCTTGATCGAGGCGCGGGAATGAGTGTTTTGAGGGGAGGGCCGGGGGAATTTTTGGGTTCTTGTAAGTGATTCCCATGTCCGGGTAGGGGCGGGTTTTAAACCCGCCCCTACAGCTCATCAGCACAGGTCATCAGGGCCAGGGGCTTTGGCGCTGGGGGTCATACCAGGCCGCCATCAAATAAGCGGCGCCGGTGCAGTCGCAGCCTGAACCCGGCGGCAACCCAGGCGAACCGCGATCATTAACTCAAGGGGCCTTTAGCCCGGTAGCCAAAACCTGGACCACCAACTTTTCCGGGTTGGGGGCGAATTATCGCGGGTCAATTTGGGTTCGGGAAATACCGGGCGGGGCGAGCTGGGGGCTTCTGAGACCTGGACTTGCTCTCGTTGGGACGGTTTTTCGCAAATCTTAGTCATGATGGGAACCAACTGGCTGGTCATCTCCAGCACCAAGCCCTCCAAGCGGGTCAACCGCCCGGACAAATCTTGTACTGCGGCCGACAGCCCGTTGTCAGAGGCTTGAACGCGGCTGCCCGAGGTCTCCGGCAAGGGAGCCGGGTCCTCAGCCATGGAGGACGCCTCGCTCGCGAAACCTTCCAGGCTGCCTCCTTGGGTCGAGATGACCAGATCAATAAATTCAGCGTCTATCTCATATCGGCCTTCGGCGAAGCCGGCCACCAGGGCCAGATCACACCAGGCATTGATCCGCCGGGGCACCCCTTGGGTGTAATCATAAAGTTTATCCAGGGCCGGGGTGGTAAAAATACCGCTGCCGCCGGCCCGGGCCAGGCGGAAACGGATATAGTCCCGGGTTTCCTCCCGGTCCAGGGGGCTGAGATGGTAGTGAATCGCCACCCGCTGGGCTAATTGCCGCAGCGCCGGATGCCGGAGCCGCTGCCTCAGCCCCGGTTGCCCCACCAGAATAACCTGTAAGAGAGGTTCCTTATCAGTTTGCAGGTTGGATAAAAGACGCAATTCCTCCAGGGCCTTGGGCCCCAGGTTCTGGGCCTCATCCACCACCAGGACAACGTGTTCGCCCCGGGCATGCGACGACAGCAGGAACTGATTGAACGCCCCGAGACGGGCGACCCGGCGGCCGGCAAAATGCCCCCGAATTTGAAATTCGTTGAGCAGGAGATCCAGGAGATCTTCAGCCTCCACGGAAGTCTGATACAGGACGCCCAGACGCTGGCCGGGGCCTTTTTCTCGCAACAAGGATTTTATTAAGGTGGTCTTGCCGGTGCCTACTTCGCCCGTCAGCACCACAAACCCCATCCGCTCTTTAATGCCGTATTCCAGGTAAGCCCGGGCCAATTTGTGCTGGGAGCCCAGAAATAAATAATCCGGGTCCGGCACCAGGGTAAAGGGACGCTCCTGTAGTCCATAAAAATCTTCGTACATAGTCTACTTAAGCCAGGGCAGGGTAAATTTTTTCTGGGAGTCTCGATCCGGATAGTATTGGTGATAGTCATAAGATAATCCTAAGGGGGCTATCTTATTGAGCACACATCCCAGAACCGGAAATTCTTTGAGCGTTTCCAGGGCGCGGGTTATTTCTTGCCGGGGAGTGCTGCCGGCCTCCACTACCAAAATAATGCCGTCTACCAGGGGGGCAAAGGCCAAAGGGTCCGCATAGAGCAAGGGGGGGAAATCAAAGAGCACGTACCGGTCCGGATAAAAATGTTTCAGCTCCCGGACCAAATCCACCATGAGGGGAGAACTGAGGAGTTCTACGGATTGGGTGGTGGATCGGCCCGCGGGGAGCACCACCAGGTTGGCCAGGCCTTCGGGATGCACCAGGGACTCCGCAATGGGATACCCCGAGGTCAAATAATCGGCCAGTCCCGGTCCCGAGGGCAGATCAAGATAGCGGTGAACTGACGGATTGCGCAGATCACCATCCACCAGGAGCACCGTCTGGCCGACTTTATGGGCAATGGCAATGGCTAAGTTGATGGTGGTCAGGGTTTTGCCTTCGTTGGGCCGAGGGCCGGTAACCATCAAGGTATTCCGGCTTTCTCGCTCGGTGCCATGCAAAATGTGGGTCCGCAACAATCTATAGGCTTCCCCCAGGCTCTCGTCACTGCCAGCCACGATCAAGCGATTCCGGCGCAGACGATCCATGTCCACCGTCACCGTGCGAGTATAGGTGTAGTGAATCTCCCCTGAGGTCTCGGCAAAACCAGTGACCTCATCCACGTGAGGCAAAGGCGGCTGCGGCGAAGCCTGGCTGGGGCCAGGATCGGGCTTCGCCTTCTGGCGATGCAAAGATTTGGCTTTTTCTAAAGCTTTATTGATGAAACTCACGGTCTTAACTCCCCAGGTTTAACGTGGTTATGCCTCGGACCGGAAGAGAGCTTCCTTCCCCCTCGCCCTATAGCGTTTGCCATAAATTCCTTCCAGTTGGCGGTTCTTAAATCCCCCTAAATCCCCCTTTTTCAAAGGGGGACTTTAATAGCTATTCCTTATAGTT
>JAHIKF010000064.1 GCA_018897875.1 Pseudomonadota bacterium
CAGACCTATCTTGAGTTGCACCGCGACGCCCAGGAGGAATATACCCGGCGTTACGGCGGGGTGCCGGGACCCATCATCCCGGTCCATACCCGCAATGACGTGGAAAACATCGCCCTGTGCGGCGAGGAGGATTTTCTCCGGTTCTCCTGGTGGCGGCGCTACCGGGATTTCGGCAAGGTGACGGGGTTCTGGCATTTCAACGGGGCGCTCATCGACGCCTCCGGGAGGGGCCACACCCTGACCTGGCAGGGGGGCGGCGCCCCGATCTATGCCGAGGGCATCTGTCAGCCGGGGGCCACCGCCGTAGACCTGGACGGCAGCCACTACCTGACCGTAGACGACGCCGAACTGAACCTGGGGACGGAGGATTTCACCATCGAGATGGTCCTCAAACCAGGGGTTCTGACCGAGGGGGCGCGGCTTGTCAGCAAGATGGCCTCGGGAGGGTCGGGCTTTGAGGTGTGTCTGGGTCCCGGCGGGGCGGTGCAGGTCGTGGTGGCGGACGCCAGCGGCGCTTCGGTTCTTACCCCCAGCCCCGGCCTCAGCCTGGATACCGCCAGCCATCACTACGTGGCGGTGGCTGCTGACCGGGACGGGCAATTCACCTTTTGCGTCGACGGCGTTTTGGGCACCTGTGCCGCGGCTCGTCCCGGCAGCCTGGATAACGGTGAGGCTTTCACCGTGGGGCGCCGGGCCGACGCGGGGTCAGACTTTTTCCAGGGACAGATCGACCTGATCCGGATGCACCGGGGCCGGGCCCTGAGCGGCGCCGAACTTCAAGACAACTGGCAAATCATCCAGGGCCTGGCGAACGGCTCGGCCTATCCGGAAGTCGGCAGCGGCCTGGGACAATACTGGGCCTTCCTGCGCCTGGCGGAATTTTTCTTCCTGACCAATGATAGTGCCGCGGAAGCCATTTTGCTCAACTGGCTCACCTGGATCGACGGGGTGGGCGCTCCCGACGGCAGTGGCTGGAAGATCCCGGCCCAATTCTCGGAGTTCGGCTTCACCTACGGGGCCTATGATCCGGGGCAGACCGCGGCCATTGCCCTGGGATGCCTCTTTATCTATCTCCGGAACGGCAACGACCTGGCGGCCACCTGGACCCGGCGGCTCCTGGATGATCTCCGGGAAAACCGCCTTGACCCGGTCTTCGGCGGCTATAAGAGCGACTATCATTACGCCTGGATCAACAGCCTGGTACTCCGGGCCTTTGGGCTGGCGTCTCGGGGCGCGGCCGGCCAGGCGTATGTCTTTCCGCCTCTTGCCGCCGACCAGGAACATTTCGACGCCTTGATGGCCTGGGTATTTGCTCATGCCGGAGACGAGAAGCCCAACGTCCTCAACGCCGATCTGATCCCTTTTGCTTACAGCGAGGCGGCGGATATCTGGGAATACGTCCCGAACTATCTGGCCATGAGTCAGGTAGGGACCCTGGAGGCGGTGACGGCCATGCTGGGTGCGGCCCTGGAGTATGGCAAGGCAACGGGGGAGTGGACCTGGTGGCAGCGCCTGCTGGATTTTGTCCTGGTGGATAACCTGGTGGCTTTGTCCCCGTCCCAGATTCGCTTTCTCACCCTGGGCTATGAAGAGACCGGCCCCAAGAACCTGGTGCGGGTGCTCTACGCCGACTACGACACGGACAACGATCAGTATGCCGAGGCTCGGGAGGCTGCGGCCATCAGCGCCTGGGGAGAGGCGGCCCTGGACCTGGATTGTCGTTACGACTCCGCCGTAGTCTTGGAAGACCCGGGGGTGGCTCAACTCCTGGCTTCGCGACTGCTGGCCAGGCTTTCGGCGCCCCGGGAACTGGCCGAAGTCGATACCTGGCTGGAAGGGGTGCGTCTGGAACTGGGAGACACCGTGGCGCTGTCTTCGGACTTTCACGGCTTGGACCAGGAAGAATTTACCGTGCGCGGTAAAGACCTGGACCTGGGGGGACGCTCGGTGCGCCTGAGCCTGGACCGGCCCCTGAACAATTCCTGGTCATGGGCGGTGGACGCCCCGGGAAGCGCCCATGACGGCTGGGCCATCGACGTGGCCAGTTCCTATGACGGCAATTGGGCCTTTCGGGCTGAGGCCGGGTAATTCCGCCTCTCCACCATATTCCAAACAGTTGCGAATGGGCTTGTCGGCCCACCGTAAAACATGAAAAGTTTGGTGGGGCGGGCCTCCGTGCCCGCCGGTGGGTCGACCAATGGTGCGCAGTGCGCACCCTACGCAAAAACTTTTCAAGGTGGAACAGCCGGGGCGGCTATTCCACAGAAAACAGAAAACGGCAAACAGAAAACTTTTCTAAACAGGCAAAGCGAGGTTAATCCATGTCTCTGATAGACCTTCCCCAGACCAAATGGTCCGGCGGCACCGGCCGCCAGGTTATTTTGAAAGGCGATTTCGCCAAGATCGAGCAGGCGGTGACGGAGGCCTTCGAATTCACCCGGGGGCCCGGGCTGGAATACGTCGACAGCGCCACCCTGCGGGTCAACGCCACGGCCGACTGCAAGGCCCGGGTGATGTTGTGCGGCTTTCCTTCCCCCCTGGCCCGGGGTCACTGGGTGGACGGCGGCCTGAGCGATGGCCGCTACCGGGAGAACGCGGCCCCGGTGAGCCTCAATCTGGCCACCGCCGCATATCTTTGGGGAACCGAGAAGCCTGACCAGTGGTATGCCGTCTATGCCCTGGCGGGAGCTACTGACGCCATCTTCTCCCTGAAAGCCATGCCGGTAATCAGGGTGGCCTCCCAGGACAGCCAGGTGATTACGCTGAGAAACAACGCCAATGGGGCCAACATCGGTTACGGCTTCACGGCTAACGAACTGGCGGGGGCCGGCCTTCTGATCCTCAGCGGCGCGTCCCGGGGCCTGCTGCGGGCCATCACCGCCAACAATGCCGACAACGGCACCGCGGGCACCATCACCTATGGCGGCGCGGCCCTGACCCTGGTCCAAGGGGATTGGGGCCTGGTACTGCCGGCCACCAACTTTCGTTATCTGGGCATGGTGTTCAACGATGCCAGCGGCAACCTGGCGCCTTTTTACCAGGAAGCGGGGTTAACCACTTACCGCAGCCCCCGACAGTTGTGCAGCGGCGCCATTAACGGTTACATCCTGATGGACCTGGGTCTGGTGGCACCGCCCACAGCCTATCGGCTGGAAGGGTATGCCGCGGCCGCGGCCGGCTACGAGGTGAAGCTGGCCGTGTCCTACGATGGCAGCACCCCGGCCCTGGTGGTTCACGCTAGCCCGCCAGCCGCCGCCTTCGAGGGCGAGCGGGGGGCCATCCCCTTTGCCTGCCAGATTTTAGATGGCGGCCGGGTGTATTTGAACAACGACAACACTGCCAATCAGGCGGTCAAGGTAACGGGTTGGAGGGAATGATGACACTGGATGGCAAGAAAACCTACATCACCGCCGTGGTGGCGGCCCTGGCCAGTTTTGCCCTGGCCATGGGGTGGCTGAGCCAGGCACAGTACGAGGTGGTTCTCGGTCTGTTGGCGTCCCTGGGGTTGGCGGCGCTACGGGCCGGGGTAGCCAAGAGCCCTACGGATCAGATTAAAGCAGGTGGACACGACGAGGCGGTGACCTTCTCCGAGGGCGCCAAACCCACGGCCAGGTACCGCGTCGGCGCCAACGGCTAAAGGATGAACCCCGGCGGGGCGGGGTGTTGACACCACGCTCCTCCGGGGGATTCCGGGAAAAATCACCTTATGAATTACCAGGACTTGAGTGAGCACGTGGGGGCTTTGGTCTCTCTGTTGGGCCTCTTTGCCGGGGTGAGCGGCCTCTTGGTGTGGCGCATGTTGGTGCGCTTGGAAAAGAAGGTGGACGAACTGTCGCACCATTTTTTCAGTTGCCGGGAGGAACTGGGAGACCGTTTTGTCCCCCGCTTCGAGCATGAAGTGGAACACCACGGCATGTGGGAAGCCCTCAATTACCACGACCACGATATGCGGGGGAGGGTGGTGCGATGAGCGAAGATCGGGTGGATCGTCTGGTCAACCATCTCCATGTGACCTGCCTCACCCTCATCCGGCTTAAAAAAGAAGCGGTTTATGGTCAGGACCCCGGCTTTTTGGAGCTGCTGGGAGGATATTTACTGCACAGCCGCCAGTTAATGGACCTCATCCGGGACCGGGAGGCCATGGGAAAACTGCCCCGGGGGCGTTACTCGCGCCCCTGCTGAGTTGATGGCCTGGGGAGTTGTACCTCACTGCGGTGAAGGTGACCGCGGCCATGCACCCCCCGGTGGTCATGAGAAACAATATGGGGAGCAGCGCCCATCCCATATAAGGAGGGAGGGACTATGACCGAATACCCGTGGATGGCGATTGCCAGAAGCAAACGTGGTATTCACGAAATCCCCGGCCCCAAGGCCAATGCCTTTATCGTGGAGTGTTTGGAATCCACGACGATTGGGCGTCCTGAAAATCAATCGGATGAAACCGCCTGGTGTTCAGCCTTTGCCAACCGGGTCATGCAGTTAGCTGGGTATAAGGGCACCAATAGCGCCTGGGCCAGATCGTGGCTCAATTGGGGCCGGGAGCCGACCGATGAAGAATTCGGCGAAGGGGTGGTGGTGGTCCTGGCGCGTGGCCCCAATGCCGGCCATGTCGGGTTCCTGGAGGATTGGGACGATAACCGGGTACGGCTCCTGGGCGGCAACCAGGGGAATGCCGTGAGTTATGCCTGGTTCCCCATGGACCGGGTCTTGGGCTGGCGGGTTCCCGCCTGACAAGTTTTTCGTAGGGTGCGTCTTACGCACCAATTAATGATCGGGAACGGCGGGCAGTGCCCGCCCTACATATCTTTTCATGGTTTACGGGTGAGCTATGGGCTCATGAATGACTGCTTGAACGCTGATGCCGCAAAAACCACGATTTGATGGAGACCATCTGCGCCCCGAGTAGCCGGCGACTCTTCATGGGCCGTGGACTACTCCGGGTCAATCCCTGGTTCGGGCTGAAAACCGGCGGCTGAGCGCGATTTTCCATCTCAGGCCGGGGAAGACGGCAAACCGGCTCCCTTCCTTGACGGGTAGCGGTTTTTCTGATAGGTCCTGTGCATAGCAAGGGGCGGCTGTGCATGAACCTGTTAGACCTGGGAATCATAATTCTTCTGGGCTTGATCGCCCTGAGAGGCTATTATCGGGGCCTGTTTCAGGAGATAGCGGTCCTGGTGGGGGTGGTGGGGGGCGTGGTGGCGGCGGCCCACACGTACCTCCGCCTGGCGTCTTTGTTGCAATCCTGGATCACTGACCCCCAGCATGCCCGGTGGGTCGCCTTTGCCGTGGTGTTCGTGGCCGTCTACTGGCTCACCCGGCTGGCGGCCCATGTTATCCAGCGCCTGCTCTACCATATCTATCTGGATTTTTTTGACCGCCTGTTGGGCGGGGTTTTTGGCCTGGCCAAAGGGGCGCTCCTGGTGGGATTCGCCCTGATGTTGTTGGGGACCGTGCTGCCCCGGGACTCCCACCTGTTGAAAGGCTCCGTCGCCGCTCCCAAACTCATTGCTCTCTCCCGCCAATCTTTGGGGTTGCTTCCCCCGGACTTCAAGCAACGTCTGAACGATTACCTGAAGGAATGGCGCCAGCCCCAGGAAATGCGCCAGGCCGAGGCATCCCGGCCTCAGGAGGATCAGGAGCCGCAGGCCACGGTCGCGCCCAGCCGAAATTTACGGCAATGGCCCCGGGGCTAAAGCGGCAGGTCCCGGCAGAAAACAGAAAACCGGAAACAGAAAACGGTATTTATGCCTATGAACGGTAAAAATGGCGACCCGGGTGCGGCGCTGAATGAATTTGTGGCCATTGTCCGGCGCTTGCGGGGCCCGGGCGGCTGCCCCTGGGACGCCAAACAGACCCCGGAGACCTTAAAGACGTATGTGCTGGAAGAGGCTTATGAACTGATCGAGGCCCTGGACAGCAATGACCCCGGCAAGATCAAAGAGGAACTGGGGGACCTGTTGCTGCACCTGGTGTTCTTGAGCGACCTCTATGAGGAACGGGGCAATTTTTCTTTGGCGGAAGTGACCGCGGGGATTGCGGCCAAGATGATCCACCGGCATCCCCATGTATTTGGGGACGCCCAGGCCGAGACCCAGGAGGAACTGCGCCGTCTCTGGCAGCAGGCCAAAGCCCAGGAGGGCAAACCTGCGGCGGTCCCGACCCTAAGCCAGGTCTCCCCGGCCCTGCCGGCCCTGGTCCGGGCCCAGCGTCTGGGGGAGGCCGCGGCCCGCCTGGGTTTCGATTGGCCCGACGTCAAGGGCGCCTTGGACAAAGTGGAGGAAGAGTGGCAGGAGCTGCGCCAGGCGCTGTCCCAGCCCGCCAACCCGGCCTGGGAGGAGGAGCTGGGGGACCTGCTGTTCTCCGTGGTCAATGTGGCCCGTTTCCTCAACATCGATTCCGAAGGGGCCTTGAGGCGCACCATGTATAAATTCATCAAGCGGTTTAACGTGGTGGAACGCACCCTGGTCAAGAAAGGCAAGACCCCGGAGACTGCCACTCTGGAGGAGATGGACGCCATTTGGGAAGCCTGTAAAAAAGAGAAAGCCCCTTCCCTGTGAGGGTGAGGGCGCAGCCGGGCTCATAACCTGGGCGAGTTTTTCCCGGGAAGAATCCTTGTCAAGGCCGGGGAAAGGTGATAGATTTAACAAATTTAAGGGGTTAATGCGATATGCCAGCCAACCGGTCCCGGGGAGCTTTCCGCCTGAGCCTGATCATCGTGATCATCGTGGCCGGGGCCG
>JAHIKF010000065.1 GCA_018897875.1 Pseudomonadota bacterium
GAGACTCAAGTTTTCTTGTTGCACAATAATTGCTCCATTTAGCTAATTAATTTAGTTAATTATAGCTTATTTTCGGAGCAATGGCAATAAGCGTTATATGAAATTGGCGGTTGGGTGTAAATTTTTGGCGAGCATCTGCCAAACCTGTCCCCGCAGCCTTATAAATAATCCTGCAGGGCCTTTTTCAAGGTCTGCCGGGCCCGTTTCAGCAGGCCGTCCACCGCCTGGGGGCTGAGGCCCATTTCCTCGCCGATCTCCTGGTAGGAGAGCCCGGCGAATCGCTTCAGGACCAAAGCCCGGCGCTGGTTTTCGGGGAGGGCGTCCAGGAGCTGCTCCAGCCGGCGGCTCAGTTCCTGCTCCTCCAGGTTCTGGAGGGGCGTGGCCCCGGGATCGGCCGGGCGGGGAGCCCCCTCCTGGTCCAGGGATTCCTGGGGGTGCCGCCGCCTCAGGAGGTTCAGGCAGTGGTTGGCGGTAATGCGGTGGAGCCAGGCGCTCACGGTCGCCTGGGGCTCGAAGCGGTGGGCGTGCTCGTAGACCTTGAGAAAGACCTCTTGTAAGGCGTCTTCCGCCTCCAGGGGGTCCTTCAGCAAGCGGTAGGCCACCTGGTAGAGACGGCCCTGGTGGCGGCGGATGAGTTCCGCCAGGGCGGCCTGGTCTCCCCGGGCCACCCGCCGGAGCAGCGCATAATCCAGGTCGGTGGGCTCGGAGGTCAAAACAGGGTGAGGTGGATGATATCGTCCTTCTTGCAGGCCCGGAGCTTTTCCATGTGGCGCAGCGGCGCGAATTCCCGGCGCAGGTCGTCTTCGTTCAGGCCCAGGTGGGCGGCGGCCTCGGCCATGGGTACCTCGCCCCGGTCTTTTACCAGATCGTGAAGCTTTTGCTGCATCGGGCTCAAATCGTGCCCCCCCGGGAGATCCTTGAGGCTCTTGGCCGTGTACACCGCCCAGGGGTCGCAGACCTGGGTGGGGCTCATGGCGTCCAGGTAACAATCTTCGCAGAGCATCTGGCCCATGTATTCCCGGGCCTCGGCGGGATCATAGGCGTCGCCGCACTTGGTGCAAGTCTTATCGGACATTCTGCGTCACCTCCTGACTGTTAGAGTGCTGAAACCGCAAGGCGTTAAGGCGCGGCCCGCAGAGTTTTTCACCTTGCCGGCGGGCGCCAAAGTGGCAGGGGCGGTGCGCTCACCGCCCCCACGGCCTCCCCCACCCGAAACCTCTCGTGGGAGAGGCTGGATTGGGGGGACCGGCCACCAGGAAGGCGCTTTATTCCCTACAATTCGTAAGTTCCTTCCATATCCAGGACAAATTCGCCGTGCTTGTCGGAGGGCTTGACCACAAAGGTGCCGGACCCCTTGAGGGTGCTCAACTTGCCGATGCCTTTGTAAACCTCCCATTTACCCGTGGTCGCAACGCCTTTCTTTTCCCCCTGAAAGCGGGAGTAAACCGCGCCGTTCTGGTAGACGGTGGTGGCATAACCCGTCATCGGCCCGTCGCCTTTGACGCGATCGTGGAAGCCGACGCTGCGGCGGGAGACAAATTCCCCGGCCACCCCGGGGGTGTAATTGATGGGCTCACCTTCCATCTCGGTGAGCATCAGGGTGTGGTCCGGGACATCGCCCACCGGCAGCATCTCCCGGCGGGTGACATAAATTTTAAAGCTGGCCTTGCGCTGCATGGTGTTTCCTCCTTTGGCAGTGAGGGGTTATGGATGCAAGCAGAGGTCTCGCTCCTGGTTACTTTAGATATTAGATATCAAGTTCGTTCAATTCAAGTACGTTATTCTGAATAAAATCACGCCGGGGCTCCACCTTATCCCCCATGAGGATGGTGAAGATCTCGTCCGCCGCCACTGCGTCTTCGATGTTGACTTTCAGCAGGGTCCGGGTCTCGGGATCCATGGTGGTCTCCCAGAGCTGGTCCGGGTTCATTTCTCCCAGGCCTTTGAAGCGCTGGATATTGATGCCCTTCTGCCCCTCCTCCAGGATGAGGGTCACCAGTTCGCCCAGGCTGGAAAATTCCCAGGTGCGGTCCTTGCCCTCCAGGTGATGGGGCGGATTTTTGAAATCCGCCAGGTCCTGATCCAGCCGCACCAGGGCTTGAAAATCGCTGCTGCCCATCAGGTCCCAGTCCAGGCGCATCTCGTTGACATCCCGCTCCGGCGAGTTGATGATGACGGCCCAGGACTGGTGCTCTTCGTCGGCCGAAAGCATGGCCGTCCACCGGGGATTGACATTCAGGGCCGCCACCAGGGTTTCCAGGCGCTCCTCTTGGCGCAGATCGTCTTTGGAGACCACACCGTGCCCCAGGAGCTGGTGCAAAACTTCCC
>JAHIKF010000066.1 GCA_018897875.1 Pseudomonadota bacterium
GACCTGGTCAAGGACCCGGCCGGCAACAGCAGCGACCTGATGGTCATGGTCTGCGACATCCAGGCCCGGGATAAATAAGAGGGAAAAAGGCGAAAAGGGGAAGAGGGAAAAAGGGGGGAGAAGATTGCCCACCTTTGCCTCAAGTATAATGGTCAAGATTTGCCCAGACAACCTCTCCATCAAGGCATAATATCATCGGACAAAAAATAATTCTGGAAATCCCCCCACAAAAGGTCAATTTCGCTATTCAGATAATATCGCTAATTATTTGAAGTTTTTGGGAAGCTTCGGTTTTGGCAAGCTTAGAGCGCATCGACCTCCATCTTTGCCCCCGGATTCCCCACTTGCAGTCCCACATGCGCGGAGAACCACGAATAGGAGACTGGTTTGGATTCTAAACAAATACCGGGGCACCTTGACTGCTTGACTTTGCACATAGGAGTTATTTTTTTAACGCCGGGCATCAGGCGCGCCCTATGGCGTCGGCTGCATGCCGTGGTTAGGCTCATTGAACAGTACATAACATATGGAACATCCTGGCAAAAGGCATTTATCATTGCAGCCACCAATATCTTTGAATATGAAGATTTGTAAGCCCCATATCTTTTGCCCTTTGGACAACCTTTTGATATTCTTCGCCGGTTATTCTTCTAGATATTTCCGGATAAGCATACGCTTTATGAGCCGGGGTGTATTGTGGCATGATATTGACATACGTATCTTTGGGCAGATTTTCTGCTATCCACTCCATGATTTTTTCCGAACCGCCTGTATTATTTGGCATAACCAGATGCCGAATCATCAGTCCTCTTTGCATAATGCCCTGTTTTGCAGATTTTGCCACGCCAACCTGACGGTTCATCTCAAGGATTGCCTCTCTTGCAATCTCAGGATAACTCTCTGCCCCGGCAGAAAACTTTGCCGACATGGCACTATCCCAGTATTTGAAATCGGGGAGGTAAATATCAACAATTTCATCAAGAAGCGTGAGTATTTCAAGGCGCTCCCATCCACATGTGTTGTAAACAACTGGGAGCCGCAGCCCTTTGCCTGCAGCCACATCAAGAGCTTTTAAGATGTGGGGGGAATAATGCGTTGGGGTAACAAGGTTAATATTGTGACAACCTTTTTCTTGCAGCCGCAGCATCATTCCGGCAAGTCCATTAATATTTTTTTCAGAGCCTCTGCCAAGATGGCTGACTGTCCAGTTTTGACAAAAGACACACCGTAAACTGCAATGGGAAAAAAAGATTGTCCCTGAACCGCCTTTTCCAACCAGTGGTCTTTCTTCGCCAAAGTGCGCATGATACGCCGAAACAATAAGCCTGGCGCCAGGAGCGCGACAGAATCCGCTCATTCCCTTAAGACGATTATCCCCGCATTTTCTCGGACAGAGCTGGCAACTTTCCATCATAGCCCAGAGTTTTTCCGACCGCTTTTTCAGTTCACCAGTTTTGTGAAGTTTCAGATACGCCGGTTCAAAATCAGAGCCGGTTTTACCAGGTTTTTCAACTTCAGTCTTTGGCTCATTACTCGAGGATTCCGTCTCAGTGCAATTAAGGAAGATTGAAGACATCCCAACCAGGAAACAGAGTTTGGCAGTGTTTCCCAGGAAATCTCTTCGCGTGAATTTTTTTAGTAAAATATCGTCCATTTTGTTTACCTTCTCACAGGACCGTAGGGCGGGAAAGCAAAGCGCATCCCGCCTTTTGCATCATTCCATCTTTAGACGCCGAACGTTATCATCTCCCGCCCATTCAAGGTTATAAATACCGCTTCGAACGTAACGGTGGAAGCTTGAATAAGGCCGATCCACAACCCTCGTCACGTGACCGTGCTTTACCGGATTGTAGTGGAGGTAATCAACGTGACGTTCATAGTCACCCTCGTCGCGGATGGCGTGTTCCCAAAAACGTCGCGGCCAAATGCCTCGTTCTCCCTTCTTCAGGCGCGGCGCTGAAAGTCTCTCCCCTCTGGGAATTTGTGCGGCAAATCGCGCTTTGATATCATGCCATCGCGTTGAGAAATCCGCGTCCTCCAAAGGCAGCGTCCAGATGCAATACAGGTGATCGGGCAAAATGACCCTGGCCTCGACAGTGAACGGTCGACGTTGACGCGCCGCCTTGAACACAGCCCGAAGATCGTCAATGTGTTCGGTCAAGAGTTTCCGGCGGCGTTCCAACCGCGTCACCGTGAAAAAGAACGCGCCTCCTGGAACAAAGGCGCGGATGTATTGCGGCATGATTTCAGTTTGCCCTAATGCTGAAGGCGGGATGCGTTTTACTTTCCCGCCCTACAGGACCTGAGGAAATTTTGGTCCACGACCCATGCTGAGCGCAAGAAACTGCCTTTTAAACCCTTCCAACTCCGGTGAGATCATTCTAATAATAAGTTGTATGCAGGTAACGCCCCCGCAGGGTTATTGACCGGCCATTCCTCAACGATTAGTTGGGCCTTATAAGTATTCGGAGTTGTTCCGAGGGTAGTAGCGTAAGTAAGGATTCCACCTTCGCCGGGATTATCGGTGGTATAAACATTAAAGGAGAAGGTATGTTGTCCTTTGGGGAGATTTTCAGGCGCGGTCATAATGGAAGGGTATTGATTGCGAAATCCCGGGACGCTATCGAAGTTCAATGCTTTCGCTACCGCCTGCCCATCTATGCAGATCTCGAAGACTGCCTGGGCATTCAGGTCACTGGCATCAGCTTGGAAAGAGAGCCTCCCACCGGAAAAACTGACCTTTAGTGTGGAAGTATCTTCTTGTTTATTGATTACTAGACTCGCCACGGTTTGTGGCGTGTGGGTGACTACCTGGTTACCCCAGGTGCCATTGAACGCCACCCAGATCTTCGGATTAGCCGAAAAAACCACACAAGGAGTTATCAATCCAAAAAAAATCGCCATGACACCTGACGAAACCATTTTCATTGCCTTCTCCTTTATCTTCAAACATTTGATTGGGAAAAATCAAAGCTATAGATAATATAAAAAATCAATTTTATTTTGGGTTCATATCACCTAAAACTTACCAGGCTGAAGTGTGGGCTATGCAACCCGGGGCAGTACTATTCGGCGGGCATTAGCGGGACCCTATACTCATGGAACGGAGGCAATTCTCCTCTCCAACTTCGCTCAAGGCATTGTTTTGGAACTCTTAGGTCTTAATCCGCAGGTGGTAAATTTCCGTCGCCGATCCCCTCAGGTGAGGGAATAATGGCCTCCATATCCAGGCTGTAATTGCCCTGGAGGAAATTTTGGGCCACGGCCTCGACGCCGGCCTCGCTGGTCATGAGCATATCCATCTGGCGGGTGAAGATGAGCAGGCGCCCGATGAGGTCCAGCTTTTCCTGGATGACCGGGCTGTCATATTTTTGCAGGCGGGCGTCCACCCGGTCGCCCTTGACCTCGACGGAGAAATCCAGGCCCATGAGGACAATGGCGATGGCCCGGACCCGGCGGCTGCGGCGCACGTCGTCGGCAGCGCCGCCCTTGAAGGAGAAGGTGATGTAGTTCTTGTTGACGGTGGCGCCGCAGTAAGCGTCCAGGACGCTGTAGTGGTAGCCCACCCGGGAAGAGAAATTGAGATATTTGTCCGAGATGATGGCGTAACTGCGTTCGCCGAAGCGCTCCTCCACATTGGGGGCCGCCAGCATCTGTTCCCGCATCACCGACAATAGCCCGGAGAGTTGCACGGGGCGGGGTTCCCGACCCCGCACGTCCTCCCGGAGCATCCCCCGCAAGAGGGCTTGGAGGGGGACCGAGCCCACCTGGTCCGGGGTTACCTTGTGGGCGTCGGGATCGGCCCCCGTCAAGCCGCCGCCCAGGTCGATGAGGAAGAGGTCCAGGGGGATCGCGGCCTCCAGCTTCAGGGCGTACCCCTCCCGGGCCGAGACCAGGTCGCTGATCTTGAACATCTCGGTGTAGGAGAATTCGTGTACCAGCCTCCCGAGGTCGTGGAGGGACCGGCAGAAATCCGGGGAAAATTCCGGGGATCTGGGGTCCACCAGGTGCAGGGGCAGGATAAACTCGGCCACCTGCTTCAAGGTTTCATAGACCGGGGTGTCTTTCAGGTGGGATTCCCGGAGCGGCTGGTGGTCCAGCAATTCCAGCACCTGCCCCTGATAGACGCGGCAGGTGTAGGCGTCCACCGTGACGATCTGGCCCGGTCCAATGGCCTGGGTGGCCACCTTGGTATCCAGGAGGGTGGGCAGGGAAAATTCCCGGCTCAGGGAGGCCATGTGTCCGGAGATGCTGCCGGAATCGGTGACGATGGCCTGGGCCTTGGCCATCACCATGACAAATTTGGGCGAAGAATGCCGAGCCACCAACACCGCACCGTCGGGGAAATTCAGCAGGTCCTCGTCCCGCTGGACCAGAAAGGCCGGGCCGCACCCGGCGCCGGGGAAGGCGGCGGCGCCGCCCTCCACCAGCACGGGATAGCCGGTCACCGCCGGGATGTCTTGGAGTTCCTTGCCGGTGGGGGCCTGAAGGATCAGGGGCCGGCTCTGGAGCACCATGAGGCGGCCGGCTTTATCCAGTGCCCATTCCACATCCTGGGGACTGTGGTAGTGCTCTTCCAGCTTGACGCCATACCCCGCCAGGACCTTGATCTGGGCCGGGGACAGGCAGGGTTGATCCTGAAGCTCCGGCGGCACCGGGCTCTCATGCAGGCCGGCGTCAGGATTGGCCACCAACTGGACGGCCTTACAAGACACCTTCAGGTCCAGGATGGCAAGATCGCCGGTCTTGGCGACCCGATAGGTGTCCGGGGTGATCACTCCGTCCACCGCATAAGGTCCCAAGCCCCAAACCGCGCTGATGAGGATATTGTCATCCCTGAGGTTAAAGGGATGGTGGGAATACATCACGCCGCTGGCCACCGCGTCCACCATCTGGAGGCAGACGACGCTCATGGCGATGTCTTCATCCCGGATGCCCTTGTTGAGGCGGTAAGAAATGGCCCGGGAAGTGTAGAGGCTGGCCAGGATTTGTTTGTAAGCCGGGAGCAGTTGATCGCCCGGGACATTCAAGACGGTGAGGTATTGCCCGGCGAAGGACAGTTCGCTGTCTTCACCGATGGCGCTGGAGCGCATGGATACTCGGACGGCAGATTCACCCACCTCAGAGGCCATCCGGGCATAAGCCGCGCCGATGGCCTCGGCCAGGGCCGGGGGCATCCTCGCGGCGCTGATCAAGGCTTGAATGGCCTCGCTCACCTGCTTGACGGTCTGGGGGTGGGCGGGATCGATCTCCATCTTCTCCTTGTTGATCTCATCCACCAGGTCATTAAAGGCCAGAAAATCGGTGTAAGCCCGGGTGGTGATAGCAAAACCGGCGGGAATGGGCAGGCCGATCTTCATGGCCTCGCCCAGGTGGGCATTTTTGCCCCCCACCCAATCCACCATGTCCCGGTTCACTTCGGACAGGGGCAGGACCGGGTCGGTGAGGGGAAGTTCCTTTTTTTCACCCAGGCGGTCTTTGATGTTCCCGTTGATCCGGTCCAGCGCCCCATAGAGGACAGGATACTTGTGGCCCGAGAGGACATCCAGACTCTTGATCATCCGGAAGGCGTGGAAGGCAGCCCGGGCCGACTGGGATCTGACATAGGACATGCCGAACACGTGCCGGCCGGTAAGTTTCTCCTCCAGGTCGGTAATGATGTTCAAGAGCTGGGTGTTGGAGTCCAGCAGGTCCTTGAAGCAGGCATAGCGGAAGCGGAAGGCGGCGGCCAGGTCATCCCGGGAGGGGCGGCCCCGGCGGCCGGTGAACTTGCGATAAATTTCCCGAAATAAATTGAGGGTTTCCATCGACTGTCACTCTGCCTCGAAAAGTTTTCTGTTTTCCGTTTTCCGTGGAACAGCCGCCCCGGCTGTTGTGCCTTGATAAGTTTTTTCGTAGGGTGCGTCTTACGCACCAATTACTCAGCGAAATTGGCGGGCAGTGCCCGCCCTACATATCTTTTCATGATTTGCGGGTGGGCCAAAGGCCCATGAGTGATTTCCTTATTCATCTAACAAGAATCATACCAGAAAATAGCTTGGAGCGGTCAGCTTAAAGCGGTCAGCCAAAACCTCTCACCGGCGCCAGGTAGGGTCCGCCAGGCTCATCCTCTGGTGCCGGCGCCAAGGCCCGCCCTACCATCTTTGCATGATTTTCAGGGGGCCTTGGGAACACGAGAGAAAGATTGCATAATTCCCCTCCTATACCCCGACGGGGTGGCGAGAAAGAGGAGTCCCGGAGCGGCTTCCCCTGGTACCCCTTTTACACTCTGTAAAAATTGCTGACAGAATAGTGGTTCATCAAAGAGGCGAGATTTCAAGCTGACGTCTGATAATGTTGATTTATTAATAGGTTATCCTAATTGTGGCTTCTAAACCGTGCCTGGCACGGCCATTGCTTTATACAAAACTGAACGGGTAGGACTGTGAAACCCGTGTATGTGCAATTGTATCAATACGGTAAAAGATTGGTTTGTCAGAGTTTTTATCATTCAGTCGGGAGAAACACCAGGAACATGAGGCACTATCGCAATACCCCGTCAAACTGCCGCACGTGTCATTTCTCTTTAATCGTAAAGCACCTTAAGTCATGCCGAGGAGGTCTTTTATGAAAGTACTGGTGGCTACAGACGGCTCGGAGCATTCCATGAAGGCCGTGCAACGAGCCTTGGATCTGGCGGAAAAGGAAGGGGCCCAGGTGACCCTGATGTCGGTGGCCTATTACGTCCAGGGTAATTTCGACAGCATGCCGATGAACATTCAGGAAAAGCTGGAAGACGAAGCTAGGGCCGCGTTAAAAAAGGGCAAGGCCCTGTTTGACGCCAAGAACCTGCCGGTGGAGACGGTGCTGGAAGCGGGGCTGGTGCCGGCCAACTTAATCATCCGCAAGGCCCAAGATGGCAAGTTTGACCGCATCGTCATCGGCAGCACCGGCCAGAACGCCCTGGAGAGGATTTTAATGGGCAGCACCGCCGCCAAGGTGGTGGCGCATGCCCCCTGCGAAGTCACGGTGGTCAGGTAACCAAGAATTTCGAGGAGGTCAATTACAATGCGTAAATGGTGGGCAAAACTCACGGGGCTGGTGATCATGGTCAGCCTGCTGCTGCCTGAGATGGTCCTGGCCGCCGGGCCGAAGGCCTCGCCCCTGGTGATCGTGGCCGATACCCGAAAATTTACCGGCTGGGAGGCCTGGTGGACCAACCTGTATAATGAGAGTCATTTTTATTTCGCTCTCCTTACCATCATCATTATTCCCGTGGTGGGCCTGATCTTCGGGTTAATAGCCGACGTCGTGATGAACTGGATCGGTATTGATCTGAAGCACCGGGACTTGGCGGAACATTAAGGTCTCAAGGACAACACGGTTAGGAGGATACTCATGGATTTCTTTTATGTTCTCATGCCCATTGCGGGAGTTACCATATTCTGGCCGGGGCTGATCATTTTAGGGGTGGGGGTAGGCATTATCGGCGGGTTCTTCGGCATGGGGGGCGCCTGGATGGTGACCCCGGGCCTGAATATCCTGGGCTTTCCCATGGCCTTCGCCATCGGCACCGACATCGCCCACATGGCGGGCAAGTCCCTCATCTCCACCATGCGCCACGGCAAATTCGGCAACGTGGATTACAAGCTGGGGCTCATCATGCTGGCGGGCACGGTGATAGGCTTCGAAGTGGGGGCCCAGATGGTCATGTGGCTGGAGCGCATCGGGTTGGTGGAACTGTATGTCCGCCTGTTGTACCTGGTGCTGTTGTCCCTCATCGCCTGGATGGTCTTCGCCGACGTGGCTAAAAAGAAGAGAAAGGATCGGGAGGCGGCGGCGGCTGGCCTGGAAGTGGACAAGCTGTCCACCGGCATTGAATGGCACAAGACCCTGCACAAGATCAAGATTTGGCCGATGGTCTCGTTCAAAGAGGCCCAGGTCACCTGCACCGCCTGGCTGCCCATTATTATCAGTTTCGCCACCGGCTGGCTGGCGGGAATTTTGGGGATCGGCGGCGGTCTAATCCGGATGCCGGCCTTGATTTATTTCATCGGCTGCCCCACCCACGTGGCGGTGGGCACCGACCTCTTCGAAGTCATGATCTCCGGGTTGTACGGCACCGCCACCTACACCTACAAGGGCCGGACCGAGTTGATGGCGGCGCTGATCATGCTGTGCGGCGCGGCGGTGGGCGCTCAGGTCGGCACCGTGGCCACCAAGTACATCAAGGGCTACGGCATCCGCATCGCCTTTGGACTGGCCGTGACCGGCTGCTTCCTGTCCATCGTGCTGAAGCTTATGTGGAGGGTGATCCCGGCGGGCAAAGATATATTTGACGCCTCGGCCACGGTCCTGATCCTGGGCCTGGTGAGCGCCATGTCCCTCTATATCTTAGTGCGGATGATAATCGGGGCCAAGGCAGAGGTCTCGGCCAAGAAGGCCAAGATTGCGGCAGCGGGAAGCTGATCAGGACTTTTCAAGAGGAGATCTATTATGGGGAAAAAACTTAAATGGTGGGCTCTCGTAGCCAGCTTGGCGGCAACCCTGGTGCTGGGCGGTCTCGGCTGCGGCGAATTGGGCAAGGTGGACCAAGGCAGGGTGATTGCCTTTGATAAAGATAAAGAGACTGTGACCTTTATCAACGATGTCAAACATGACGCGGCCAATCCCGACTACAGCGGGGCGCCGGTTACCTTTGCGCTGCCCAAGGACCCGGCGGAGCGGGGGGAAGATCCCAAGGCCGGCCTGCGCATGAAGCTGGACACCAAAACCCGGGAGATCATCATATACGATCTGCCGACCAAAAGTATGAAGCACATTACCTACACCCTCATCGACCAGAAGGAAAACGTGGCCAAGACCAGTCCCCTGGTGGAAGGCAAGAAGTTCCCCATGGTGGACAAAGACAAGAAAGCCATCACGGTCTATTCCGGCCGGCAGAAATTGCTGGTGACGTTCTCGGTGCCGGAGGAATACTTTGCCCTGCCGGATTATACCTGGGAGGCGGGCGACGAGGTGCGCATCTACTATAAAGAGCCGGGCAAGATTGCGCGGTTTATGAACATAACCAAGACGGACATTTTCAAGAAATAAGTTTTCCGTCGCTACGGGTGCAATCAGAGAGTCGCCCTGGGGTATCATAAGCACAAACCCCGGGCGATTCTCTTGTTTTTGTGGTAAAAGAAAGAGGTTGCCGCCACGGCAGGCGGTAGTTAAACGTCCATGAACCCCAAAGGGCTCACCCCCGGGGATGAAAAATCCCCCCTGCCCCCCTTTTTCAAAGGGGGGTTCTAAAGTCCCCCTTTGGAAAAGGGGGATTTAGGGGGATTTGGGTTTTCACGGTAAAGCCTCGTGAGGCAGGGAAGAAATAATGGATTTAGGGCAGGTAACTCGCTGGCGCGACCTGGCGAGCAAAATCGCGGCCGCCTTCTGTGTCATCGCCTTGCTGGTACTGGTGGACGGCCTGCTGGTGCATTTCCGGGAACGGGCGAACTTCGTCAAGGTGCTGCCGGGAGCGAGCGTCGAAATTAACGGGGAACTGACCGACGAGGCCCACCGGGTTGAGGAATTGACCTTTACGAGCGATTCGGACCAGCTTAAGGTGATTTTCGAGGCGATTCACAAGGGGTATTTCCTGGGCGGAGATATGTGGCGCGGGCGGCTCATCGTCGGCCCGGACATCGCTCCGGGGGAATACAACCTGTCAGTTCTTCCCATGAGAAGTGATTCGCCCCGGAAGGCGCCGGCCTTCCGCATCAAAGTCTTTCCGGACGCTCTCAGCCTTCAGAAAAGTTCCACCTCCCTGGTCCGGCGGTGGTTCGGGGTCTCAGCCTTCGTCGTGGCGGCCGGCTGCCTGCCGGAAATTTTGCTGGCCTTCGGAGCGGTCTTTCTCCTGTCCGGGAAAAGGGATGCACTGCTGGCAGCAAGCGGTCAGGCCGAAATCTACCGGGTGACCAAGGGGGACGGCGGCTGCGAGATCCATTTCGGCCTGGGCACGGCGCACGGAATAAGCCCCGGAGCCACGGTCGCCATTTATGATGCAGGGGGCCAGCCGGTGGGGACCGGTACCGTGGAGGTCTGCAACCGCAAGGTTTCGGTGGCCCAGGCAACCAGCGACCAAGTGATCAAGGTGGGAGACCTGGTCTCCCGCGTCTGACCTGAAGGAGCCTTGTCAAGCCCATGTGGAAGCGCCTCAGCCTGCGGGCCCGCATCCTGGTGCTCCTGATTGCCCTCGTGCTCACCACCATCGCCGGGGGGGTGGTGACCCTGTGGCACAATGAGGCCATGGACTACCTCCTGACCTCCCTGATCGACCAAAACGTGGCTTCCTACCACGCCGCCGAAGAGCTTGAGAATGCCCTGTTGCAACAGAAAGGTTACCTGACCTATTACTTTCTGGACGGCAATGCCACCTGGCTCAAGGAAATCGAGCGCTACAACGGCGCCTTCGAGGACTGGCTCCACAAGGCCCGGAAATCGGCCTACACCGAGGCCATGCAAGAGATTATCGGGCAGATTGATGCGCAATATCATCAATATGTTATCGCCCGGGAACGGGTGATCACCCTCTACCGGGAGGGCCAAAGGGAGGCGGGAGCCAAACTCCACTGGGAAATACGCCACCAGTACGTCGGGATTCTCAATCTCTGCCAAAGATATAAAGTGACCCATGAGTACGCCATCTCCCGGGTGCGGACCGAGAGCCAGGCCCGGGCGCGATTCATCAACGCCTTCGCCCTGGTTGCCATGCCCGCGGTGGCGGTTCTGGGGGTATTGCTGGCGTATATCCTCATCAAACAGATCCTGGGGCCGATCCGCCAGCTGGCCATTTCCACCGCGCCGGCCGACCCGGGCCGCCGGGTGCCGGATGAAGTTAAGGCCCTGAGCAGCCGGGTGCACAGCCTCATCGAGAACGTGGACCAGGCCCAGACAGAACTGGAGCGCAGCCAGGAACATCTCCTGCAATCGGGCAAATTGGCCATGGTGGGCAAGCTGGCCGCCGGGGTAGCCCACAGCATCCGCAACCCCTTGACTTCGGTAAATTTCCGGCTGCATTCCCTGAAGACTTCCCTGGAGATGTCCCCTTCCCAGCAGGATGATTTCCAGGTGATCTCCGAAGAGATCCGCCATATCGACAGCATTTTACGCAATTTCCTGGAGTTTTCCCGGCCGCCCAAGCTGAAGATGCAGCGGATCAGCCCCTCGGACGTGGTCAACATGGCCCTGGTGTTGCTGCGGTACCGCCTGGAATCTTACGGGGTGGAAATGAAGCTTGTCCGGCCGCACCGGCTGCCCGAGATTTGGGCCGATCCGGACCAGTTGAAGGAAGTCCTGGCCAACCTGCTGGTCAATGCCTGCGAAGTCATGGTGAACGGCGGGGTCATCACCATCCGGGAAGAGGAAAATCTGGAGCCGCCCCTGGGACCGGCGGTGGTTATCCGGGTGAGCGACAATGGTCCCGGCATCCCCGAGTCCGTCCGAGACAAGATTTTTCAGCCCTTTTTCAGCACCAAGGAAGAAGGCACCGGCCTGGGCCTGAGCATTGCCACCCGGATCATCGAAGACCACGGCGGCCGGTTGGAACTGGAATCCAAACAGAATGAAGGGGCGACGTTTATCATCACCCTGCCCCTCGGGAAAGATGAATCATGGGCCACATCCTGATCGTGGACGACGACGCGCAGCTAAGGCAAAGTTTTGAGAAACTCCTGAACGCTGAAGGGCATACCGTGAAGACCGCGTCCAGCGGGGAGGCGGCCATTTCTCTGGTCAAGGCGGCAGTCCCGGACCTGGTGATCATGGATGTGCGCATGCCGGGGATGAGCGGCCTGGAGGCCTTCCGGGCCATCCACGAGATCGAGCCCAAGCTGCCGGTCATCATCATGACCGCCTACAGTACCACCGATACCGCCATCGAGGCCACCAAGCTGGGGGCCTTCGAATACATCCTCAAGCCCCCCGAGACCCCGGACATCCTGGCCTTGATCTCCCAGGCCCTGGAGGCGGGCCGGTTCATGCGCTCCCGGGTGGAACTGGACGTGGCGCCGGATACCACTGCCGCGGATGCCATCATCGGCAAAAGCAAACCCATGCAGGAGGTGTATAAGGCCATCGGCCGGGTCGCGCCCACCGACGCCACGGTGCTGATTCTGGGCGAGACCGGCACGGGCAA
>JAHIKF010000536.1 GCA_018897875.1 Pseudomonadota bacterium
AATGTCTAAGCGTTTACAGTTTGCGCGGATGCAGCTTAGCCGGCTCAGCCATAGTCACGCCTTGCGCAAACCGGAAATGATTATCGAGCAGTATCAGCAGCGGCTGGATAATCTGGACAAGGCCTTAACCATACAGCTTAATCATCTGGTTAAGTCAAAGGAATCGCAGATGCGCAATATCAGCAGCCGCCTGGCCAATCTTAACCCATTAGCCGTTCTTTCCCGCGGATACAGCATTACTTATCTGCAAGGCGCGAAAGAAGCGCTTAAAGATGCCGGGGGCGTAAAAAAAGGCGATATTTTAAAGACAAAATTGCATAAAGGTGTTATTATAAGCCAGGTGGAGGGATGTGAGGCATGAAAGAACTGTCTTTTGAAGAGGCGTTGAAACGCCTGGAAAAAATCGCGGAAGATTTGGAAAACGATGATGTTTCCCTGGATGTTTCCTTGAAGCATTACGAGGAGGGGATGAGGCTTATCGGCTTGTGCAATAAAAAGCTGGAAGAGGCCAAAAAAAAGGTTGATGTGCTGGTAAAGAAGGAAGGGAAAAAGTTTCAGTTAAAGGATTTTGACGAGAAATTGGTAGCAGAATAGGTATTGCTTATGGAAAAGATATTGGATGGTATTTACCGTCCCCAGGATTTGAAACGACTTACTATGCATGAGCTTGAACAGCTTGCGCTTGAGATACGGCAATTGATTATTGACACGGTTTCTAAAACCGGCGGGCATCTGGCGAGCAATCTGGGAACGATAGAACTGACGATTGCCCTGCATTATTGCCTGAATATGCCGGATGACATCATCCTTTGGGATGTCGGGCACCAGGCCTACACGCATAAAATCCTTACGGAACGCAAAAATGATTTTCCGACCTTGCGCCAGCCGGGAGGCTTGAGCGGGTTTCCGGATATTAATGAGAGCCCGGTGTATGATTATTTTACCGTAGGGCACAGCTCGACTTCGATTTCCTGGGCTTTGGGCCTTGCCTGCAGCCGGGACCTCTTGAAAAAAGCGGTAAAAAGCAAGATTGCCGCGGTCATCGGCGACGCGTCTCTGGCCAACGGCATGGCCTTTGAGGCATTAAACCATACCGGCCATCTTAATAAAAATCTGATCGTGATCCTTAATGATAATGAATTGAGTATCTCGCCGAGTATCGGCGCGTTGAGCAATTATTTGAACCGGATTGCGACCAGCCCGGTATACAACCGTATCCGCTATGACGTGGAGAAGCTGCTTAAAAGGGTTCCCTGGTTCGGGTTCCGTACCTTGCGCGCGGCAAAACGGCTTGAGCGGGCGCTGAAAAACCTGCTTGTCCCCGGAATGCTTTTCGAGGAACTCGGATTCCGTTATTTCGGGCCGATCAGCGGGCAGAATATTCCGGCGATGGTCTCTACTTTTCAGAGAGTTGCCGAGCTTGATGAGCCGGTTCTCGTGCATGTATTGACGAAAAAAGGCAAAGGCTATGAACACGCGGAGAATTTTCCTTCAAAATACCACAGTGCTGGCAAATTCGAGGTGTGTTCCGGCACAATGGACTGCGCTACAGGGCAGACGTTTACGGAAGTATTCGGGGACAAGTTGCTGGAACTGGCGCAGAAGAATGATAAGATCGTGGCGGTAACCGCGGCCATGCCCGGCGGCACAGGGCTGGAAGAATTCGGCGAAAAATTTCCCGAACGGTTTTTTGATACCGGTATAGCCGAGGAGCACGCGGTTGGTTTTGCCGCGGGCCTTGCCCGCGGCGGATTTAAACCGTTTGTGGCGATCTATTCCACGTTTTTACAGCGAGGTTTTGACCAGATAATCCATGACGTATGCCTGCAGAAACTTCCTGTGGTATTTGCCCTGGACAGGGCAGGGGTAGTCCCGGATGACGGCCCTACGCACAACGGGGTATTTGATATTGCCTACTTGCGCCTCATACCGAATATCGTGATTATGGCGCCGTCGGATAAAGAAGAGTTTGAACGCATGCTGACCCTGGCCGCGTCTTTAAAGCCTCCGTGCGCTATCCGCTATCCTAAGGCGTGTGTCCCGGAATTTCCGCATGAAAAAAGCGATGCGTTCATTCCCTTGGGAAAATCCCGATTGCTGCGCCGCGGTAAGGACGTGGCGGTTTTTGCCTTAGGCAGTATGGTCGCTACGGCATTGCAGGCAGCGGAACTGCTGATGCGTAACGATATCTACGCCGAGGTCATTGACGCGCGTTTTGTCAAGCCGCTGGACATCGAGATGATTCAGGAAAAGGCGGCCGTGTTTAAGGCCATTGTCACTATTGAAGACGGCGTAATCAGCGGCGGCTTTGGCAGCGCGGTATGCGAATATCTGCAGAATAACGTAAAAAATCCGCCGCCGGTAAGGATACTCGGACTGCCGGATGAGTTTCTTAAACACGGCAAAAGAGATGGGATATTGGACTCCTGCGGTTTAAGCGCCGTGAAAATAGCGGGGTCCATAAAGTTGTTTTTAGAAGCTGTTTCGTAATACAACGATATATTGGCGGAAATTTCCGCGATGAGAAACAGCGGCGAGACCTTGCCACATAGAATGCATATAATTATGTCGGCAGTAGGGGTGATAAATTATAGATTTAAATAATAGAGGAAGGACTCCAACTCGTAGTAAGCGGTAAAATTCTCTTTGATAATTTTACCGCACTCGTCGGAGTTAATTTGCAGACGGCCTAACGGCCTATAATTTACGCAATTGAAATTGCGCAAATTATCTGCTCATTAAGAGGAAGTATCCCTTGCTTAAACGCTGAGGAAAATCTCTATTGAGATTTCCCTCAGCAAGCTGCGGGATTAATTCGCACAGATAATTTATTTCGGCAGTAACCGCCATAAATTATGTGCTCATTAAAGGGATTAAAAATATGAATGTTGTAAGATTTGCGCCGTCGCCTACGGGGTTTCTGCATATCGGCGGAGCGCGTACCTGTTTGTTTAACTGGCTGTTCAGCCGCAGTACAAAAGGAAAATTTATCCTGCGCATTGAGGATACGGATTTAAGCCGCTCCAGGAAAGAATATCTCGATGAGATATTAAACAGCCTGCAATGGCTGGGACTGGACTGGGATGAGTTATATTATCAGAGCGAACGCTTTGACATCTATCGTGAATACGCGCAGAAGCTGCTGGACAGCGGCGCGGCGTATAAGGAAGAAAACGCGGTTATCTATCGTATACCCAAAGAACACAGCGTGAAGATTTATGACCTTGTGCACGGGGAGATTACCATTGATACCGAACATATCAAGGACCAGGTGCTGATGAAATCCGACGGGTCTCCGGCCTATAATTTCTGCTGCGTGGTTGATGACGCGTTGATGGGGGTTACGCATATTATCCGCGGCGACGACCATATCCCGAACACACCGAAGCAGATCATCCTTTATGAGGCCCTGGGGTTTAAACTGCCGAAGTTCGTGCATATACCGATGATACTCGGCGAGGATAAATCGCGCATGTCAAAGCGCCACGGCGCTACGGCAATCAGCGAATACCGCCGGCAGGGGTATCTGCCTCAGGCAGTAGTCAACTACCTCTCTCTGCTGGGCTGGTCCCCGGGAAACGACCGCGAGATATTTTCCCAGCAGACACTGGTCAAGGATTTCTCTTTAAAACGCCTGAACAAGACCGCGGCGGTTTTCGATATCAATAAGCTGAACTGGATCAACGGCCAGTATATAAAGAATATGGAATTGGAAAAATTAACGGAATTGATTGTGCCCTATTTGAAAGAAAAGGGACATATCGGAGAAACCTATGACCAGCAATGGCTGTCCGGCCTGATTAAACTATATAAAACGCGGTTTTGCACCCTGGAGCATTTCGGTGAGCTCAGCGGATTCTTTTTTACGGATACAGTGCATTATGACGAAGCAGCCGTAAAGCAGTTTTTAAGCACGCCGGCTGCGGTGGAGAACCTTGAGCAGTTTAAAAATATGCTGAGCAAGCTCGTATCTTATGACGTCAAGACTATAGAAAACGCGGCGAGAGCATTGATGGAAACAATGGGGATTCAGACCGGAGATATGATTCATCCGGTGCGCGTGGCATTAACCGGCGGTACGGTGAGCCCGGGTATCTTTGAAGTGATTCATTTTCTGGGTAAAGAAAAGGCCGTGCAGAGACTGGAAACGGTGATAAAGAAAATCCGTACGCGCGCGGAGATGTTTGATAAATTAAGCGGAATCTAAAAAATATAATTATTTAAAGGAGAGGGGAGATGAAAAAAATAGTATATCTTATCTTTAGCGTATTAATCTCGGTTGGTTTGTCGGGTTGCTCTTCTCATGGAAAAGAGCTTTTGCTCGACAGCTTCGAAGGAGATTTGAATCATGAGACCGTGGATTACGGCTCAGGCGGCGGAGCGAATCTAGCGGTAACCGCGGAAAAGGATCTGAAATTTCACGGCACTCAATCCATAAAACTGGAATACGATATGTCTGAAGGCGGTTATTTATGGGCGGCACGCGGTTATAATATCGACGTCAAAGGCGCGGCCAAATGGGAAGTGCCTCCAGAGAAGATAAAATGGGATAAATATAATGCCTTTAGCGTATATATGTATGGAAAAAATTCCAAGGGCAAGGTGGCCTTTGACATAAAAGACAGCGGATTTGAAATCTGGCGGTTTATGATCGATGATGATTTTGAAGGCTGGAAGGAGATCGTTATGCCGTTTTCCGAGTTTTTCGCGCGCGCGGATTGGCAGCCGTTTAATGCCGACCGCAACAGTGTGCGCGATTTTCCGATTATGACCTTCCAGCTGGAGCCGCGGCGTCCGGATAAGGGCGTTTACTTATTTGATTGCGTAAGTTTGAAGAAGGTGAAGAAAACAGACGAAAAAGTAAGCAGTAAGGAGTAGGCAGATTTATTTAGGAAGGAACCAACTAACGCTGTATCAGAAAGTTACAAAAAATTACATAATTAATTTGCAGAGAAAGAAAAAATTGCGTATTATATATAGATATTAAATATTGCCCCGTGGTGTAATTGGTAACACGCTTGATTCTGGATCAAGTATCCATGGTTCGAGTCCATGCGGGGCAGCCAAAAAAAATAACCCCCTTTTTAGTGGGTATTTTTTTGCCTCGCATGGAATCGAACCATAAAAGGAGGTTATAGGAGGAAAGATAGTTTCCTCCTATCGGCGAACTGGTTCTTCTCTGCGGAAGGAAAAGGAATATTAAGGAAAAACCATAAGGGTTTTTCC
>JAHIKF010000067.1 GCA_018897875.1 Pseudomonadota bacterium
AGCTCCCCTTTGGCCCGGGCCACCCCGGCGATATCCCCCACGCCCTCGGTGTGGGCCGGGTGGACGTTGGTGAGCACGCCGATGGTGGGGCAACTGATCCGGGTGAGGCGGTTAATTTCGCCAAACGCGTTCATGCCCATCTCCACCACCGCAGCTTCGTGGGTCCCCTCCAACTCCAGGAGCGTCAGGGGCATGCCGATAAGATTGTTCAGGTTCAGCCGGTTTTTCAGGACCCGGAAGGCCGGGGCCAGGGTGGCGGCGATCATCTCCTTGGTGGTGGTCTTGCCGCAACTGCCGGTGATGCCCACCACCGGCACCCGGAAGCCGGCCCGCCAGGCCTGCGCCAGGTCGCCCAGGGCCGTCAGGGCGTTTTGTATGGCGATGACGGTCACCTCAGGCGGCACCCCATGGGCACGGTTCGCCGTGCCCCTACGTTCCACCAGGACGCCCCGGGCGCCCCGGCGCAGGGCGGCGGGAATGAATTCGTGGCCGTCGTGCTTCTCCCCGGTGAGAGGGATGAAAAGCTCCCCGGTCTGGCTGGTGCGGGAGTCGGTGCTGACGCCGCAGAAGGTGTCCCAGGCGCCCTGGTGCACCAGGGCGCCGCCGGTGGCGGCCAGAATTTCGGCAATGGTAAAGGTGGCGCGCATTTTATAAAGGTTTTAGGTTCCGGGTTTTAGGTTTTGGGTTAAAAAATATCTCATCGCCTTACTAACCTCGTTCCCAAATTGTACTTGGGAACGCCAATGGATGCCAAGCTAAGCTTTGCAGGTTAAATCTCGTTCCCAAGCACAGCTTGGGAACGAGATTGACAAAATTGAGATGTTATCAGCCGTGGTACTCCTTCAGGGCCTGGGCCACTTCTTCGCGGTCGTCGAAGTGGCGGCGCTGGGCCCCCCAGATCTGATAGTTTTCGTGGCCTTTGCCGGCCACCAGGACCGCCTCGCCGGGGCGGGCCAGGGACACGGCCAGCCGGATAGCCTCCCGGCGGTCCGGGACCACCAGGTAGCCCGCCTCGCCTCTTTGAGCCGCGGCGGCGTCGAGGCGCGGCAGGCCGCAAATCGAAAGCCCGGGCTCGATCTCCCGGATGATGGCCAGGGGGTCTTCGGTGCGGGGATTGTCGCTGGTGACGATGACCAGTTGCGAACCCGCGGCCGCGGCCGCGCCCATGAGCGGCCTTTTCCCGCGGTCCCGGTCGCCGCCGCAGCCGAACACCGTGATCAGCCGGGAAAAGTTGAGGGTGTGAAGAGCCTCCAGGGCCTGGGTGACGGCTGCCGGGGTATGGGCGTAATCCACGAACACGCCGGGGCCTTGGGGCGGCCCGAACCGCTCCAGCCGGCCCGGCACGCCGGGGAGCGCCGCGATGCCCCGGGCCACGGTGTCGGGGTCAATCCCCAGGCCCAGGGCCGTGGCCGCGGCCGCCAGGATATTGGCCAGGTTGAAAGGGCCCACCAGGCGGGAGGTGATCTTCACTTCCCCTGCCGGGGTGGTGAGATGCGCCGAAAGACCGTCCTGGCGGAAGCGGTAGCTCAGGGGCCGCACCTGGCTGTCCGGATGGAGGCCGTAGGTGAGGGCCGGGTCCCCGACGGCGTCTTTGAGCTCGCCCCCCCGGGGGTCGTCCAGGTTGAGGACCGCCAGCCCCCGGGAAGGGCGGCCGTTGGCCAGGATTTCCAAAAAGAGCCGGGACTTGGCGGCAAAATAATCGTCGAGGTCCCGGTGGTAGTCCAGGTGGTCTTGAGACAGATTGGTGAAGACCGCGGCGGCGAAGACCGCGCCATCCACCCGCCTTAAATCCAGGGCATGGGAGCTGACCTCCAGGAAGACGTGGGTGACGCCCCGAGTCCGCATTTCCCGGAGGAGCCGCTGGAGGTCCAGGGACTCGGGGGTGGTTACCGGGGCCGGCCAGGTAGATTCGCCGACCCGGTAATTCACGGTGCCCACCACCCCCACCCGGCAGCCGGCGGCGCTCAGGATGGCCTCCAGGATATAGGTGGTGGTGGTCTTGCCGTTGGTGCCGGTAATCCCCACCAGGGTCAGCTCCCGGCTGGGGTGGCCGTAAAAGGCGGCGCTGATGTGGGCCAGGGCCAGGCGGGCCTGTGGCACCCGGACCACCGTGACCCCCGGGGGCGGGACCAGTTCCTGCTCGGTTACCACCACCCGGGCGCCCGCATCGAGGCTGGCGGCCAGATAGAGGTGGCCGTCGGTGCGGGCCCCTTTCAAGGCCACGAAGAGCCCGCCGGGGGAGACTTCCCGGGAGTGGTAGGCCACGCTGGTTACCGGCACGTCAACGTCGCCCAGCACCTGACAGCCGGTCAGGCCGTCCAGGAGCGCTCTCAACGTCTTCGGGGTCACCGCTGCTTTCGCCACTGAAATCCTCGGATCTTACGTAGGGGCGGACCTATGTGTCCGTCCTTTAGGCAGATGTGTAGGGCGGGCACTGCCCGCCGTCTCCGATTATCAGATGGTGCGTAAAACGCACCCTACGAAAACTTTACGAGGGCGCACACGCAGGTGCGCCCCTACAAAACTACGACAAGAAGAGTCATTGGATAATAAACGGTATTGGTTCATATTCAGCAAAGAAGGGCAGGCGCCGAGGCCTACCCTTTTCTTAGCAGTCAACTTATGACTGAGACTGGATATCAAGACGCACCGCCTGATGTTGTAATAATATAAAAACGATTAAATTATGGCAAGGACTAGTCCCGGCCCCCTCAGGCGCCGGAGTTGAATTTCACTACGCAGGTGGCGCCGGGAGTGATGACCGTCCCGGGTACCGGTTCTTGACTGACGGCCATGCCGCTGCCTTCAAAGCGGCAGTGCAATCCCGAACGATTTAGCAGCGTGAGCACCTGGCGGATGGTGTACCCCTTGAGGTCCGGCATGACGGTGAGAGGCCCCTGGGGAATCTCCAGCTTGGGAGGGGTAAACTCCACTGCCGGGCCGGTGGCCGCGGCGGCCGGGGAGGCCAGCATGCCCGCCAGGACCGGTTCGTTTTTGTCCTTGGGGGGTTCCTTGGGATAATAACCCAGAACCCGCAGGGATTGGGCGGCGATTTCCCGGAAGATGGGGGCCGCCACGACGCCCCCGAAGATGGCCCCTTTGGGTTCGTCCACGATGACCGAGATGGCCAGGACCGGATTGTCGGCTGGGATCAGGCCGATGAACAGGGCGTGAAATTTGCTGTGGGAATAGGCCCGGCCGATCAATTTCTGGGCGGTGCCGGTCTTGCCGGCCACCGTGAAGCCGGGAGGAACCGCCGCCGTGGCCGTGCCGCCGGTTTGGGTCACCGTCGCCATAATTTCCAGCATCTGCTTGGCGGTTTGCTGGGAGAGGACCCGCCTCACCGGATGGGGCGGATACTCTGTAACTATTTCCCCCTGGGGACTGACGACCTCTTTGACCAGATGGGGCTCCATGAGCACGCCGCCGTTGCCCATGGCGGCCAGGGCCGCGGTCATCTGGAGCGGCGTCACCGACACGCCCTGGCCGAAGGCCACGGTGGTGCGGTCAATGAGGGAGCGGGTCCGGACAAGATTTTTCACCAATCCGGCGGTCTCCCCGGGGAAGAGGATGCCGGTACGGCGCCCGTAGCCGAAATCACGGAGATAATGATCCAGACGTTTGGCCCCTACCTTGAAGGAAATCTTGGCCGTCCCGATGTTGCTGGATTTCTGGATCACCTGTTGCACCGTCAGGGTGCCGTAGGGATGCACATCGTGAATCGCCTCTTTTGCTCCCAGGCGCCAGCGGCCGTTTTCACAATGGAATTTGTCCCCGGGTTTGACCACCTGGGCGTCCAGGGCGGAGGCGGCGATGAAAACCTTGAAGGTGGACCCCGGTTCCAGACAATCGGTTATCACCCGGTTACGCCGGGAAAATTCCGTAAAATCCCCATAGCGGTTAGGATCCACGGAAGGCGTTTGGGCCATGGCCAGGATCTCCCCGGTTTGGGGCTGCATCACCAGGGCCATGCCGCCGGCGGCATGGAATTTCTCCACTCCCGCATTCAGCTCCTTTTCGGCGATATACTGGAGGGTACGGTCCAGGGTGAGGACCACGTTGTTGCCCATGACGTCGGGATCCAAGGCTTTCTCGCCGGTGACGACGATGTGGCCCCGGGCGTCGGTCATATTCCAGCACTGCTTGGGTTTGCCAAAGAGATCCTGGTCATACTGGAACTCTATGCCTTCCAGCCCCTGGCCGTCGATGTTGCAAAACCCCAAAACCTGGCCCGCCAAGCCCGATTGGGGATAGTAGCGCTTGGCTTCGGGGACCAGGTAAACAGCGTTTTGGTCGGTGCGGCCGGTGATCTTGGCCGCCCGGGCCTTTTGCGTCTCGGCGGCCTCCCAGGCCCGGAACGCCTCTTCGCGCTCGGGGGTGAGATGTCGTTTCACAAAGACAAAGGGGCGGGCCCGGGTAAGGAGCTCTTGCAAATCCCGGGTCTTATAGCCCAGAATGGGGGCGAGTTGCCGGCTCAGGCGGCCAGCGTCCTTGATCTGGCTGGGATGGGCCACCACGGACGAGACCCGGGTGCTGACGGCCAGCTCGGTGCCGTTACGGTCCAGGATCATGCCCCGCACCGGCAGGATGGGGCAAAATTTCTGGTATTCCCGGGTAGCCTCTTCCCGGAGTTCCGGCCCCCGGATGATCTGCAGGTAAAAAAATCGGCCGCTGATATACAGGCCGAAGGCTAAGAGAGCCAGGGCCACCAGGCCGATGCGCAGCCGGACCCATTTGCCGGAGGCGGGGTTCACGGCAGATTCACGACCTGGGAGGGCTGGGGGGCTCCCATGTCGTATTCGGCTGCCAGTTTCTCCAAACGATGAATGGAGGTGAGGCAGGATAGTTCAATACGGAGCTTGCGGTTCAGGTCCAGATGCTGTTTCTTGATCTCCTGGGCCCGGGAAATCTGGTAGCTCTGGGTGATGTACTGCAAGTCGGCCCAGGCCAGGAACAGGGAGGTGAAAAAGACCCCGGCGGTAACCAGGACCACCGCGGTTACCGCGATCTTCCCCAGGCGCCAGGGGTGGCCGACCTTGCGGTTCTTGGAAATGAAGATCTGTCCGGCGGTGGTCAATCGAATGGTCAGATTGTTCGACATCCCCCATACCTCCAAAGTTAATGCACCATTTTCTCGGCAATGCGCAGTTTGGCACTCCGGGCCCGGGGATTGGCCTCAACTTCGGCCGCGGTCGGGGTGAGAGGTTTGCGCGTCAGGCGAACCATAACCCCGGTCCGTTCCCAGCCCGCCATACTCTGCTTGACCAGCCGGTCTTCCAGGGAGTGGTAGGCGATGACCACCAGGCGCCCGCCGGGTTCCAGCCAGGCCGGGGCGTGCGCCAGGAAGGCGGCCAGTTCTTCCAACTCATGGTTCACGGCTATTCGCAAGGCCTGGAAGACCCGGGTAGCTGGATGCAGTCTCCCCCTGCTTCCCCCGGGTCCCTGGGCCTGTTCCAACAATTTCACCAACTGCCGGGTCGTCTGGAAGGGGCGCCAGCGGCGTTCTTCCACCACCAGGCGGGCGATGCGCCGGGCCCGATGCTCCTCGCCATACTCCCGGAAAATCCTTTCCAACTCCGTTTCGAGGGCGCGGTTTAACAGGGTGGCCGCGGTGCGCCCCGGTTCCTCCGGGTTGAACCGCATGTCCAGCGGCTCGTCGCCGCTAAAAGAAAAGCCGCGCTGCGACTCTTGCAACTGCAAAGAAGACAGGCCCAGGTCCAGGAGGATGCCTGCGGCCCCCGGGAGCCGGGCTGCTTCCAGCAGTTCCCCCAATTGGGCGTAACTACTTTGAAACAGTTGAAAATTGGAGGTGTGGTGGGCCAGCCGGGTTGCGGCCGCCTGGAGTGCGTTTGGGTCCCGATCCAGGCCCCAGAGCTCCCCCTCCGGGCCGATGCGGTCCAAAATGGCTGCGGCATGCCCCCCCCCACCCACGGTGCCATCCACATATAGGCGGCCGGGCCGGCAATTCAGGCCCACCAACACCTCCCCCACCATCACCGGTTCATGCACCGGATTGCGGCCTGCATTTAGATGAGTAATTCGTGCAGCATCCTTTCATCAATGGTTTGTTCCAACTCTTGACGGTGCGACTCAAAAGCGCCGCGGTCCCAAATTTCAAAGCAGCGGATGGCCCCCACCAGGCAGACTTCCCGGCTGAGCCGGGCATAGTTCCGCAGATTGGGAGACACCAGTATGCGACCCTGGCGGTCCAGGACGCACTCCTCGACGCCGGAAATCAGAAACCGCTGAAAGTCCCTGACGTCCTTACGAAACAACGGCTGTTCAGCGAATTTAACCTCGATTTTATTCCACTCGGATTGCGGGAAGGCCAGGACGTAACCACCAAAATTAGTTATGATAATCTGGTGATCCTTGCCCCCCTTAAGGATTTCCCGGTAGCGGGCCGGAATGCTGACCCGTCCTTTATTGTCCATGGTATGGAAGTAGCTACCGGTAAACATGGCTCCCCATCAATCCCCACTCTATTCCACTTTTTCCCACATGATGCCAAAATATGCCCTTTCTTAGGGTAATGTCAAGAAAAAAAAGCACAAAGAAACTATAAATTTCCAGAAAATATCGCCTGCAAGCGGCGCAATGCCAAGGAAAGGGTGACTACGGGGCTAGTGGAACCCTGTTTCTGAAGTTCTGGAGGTTCGGCCTGGCGGCGGCCGCAATGGGAGGGGATATGGCAGCTAAGATTAATTATATAATAAAATTAGACAGATATCTACAGGACGGCCAGGGTGCGGCCCGACGGGGAGTGGACTTCAGGTGTATGGGTGGGAGATTATCTCCGGCCGGAGGGCTTTTTACCCGGTCTGCTCCCTATGGTCCAGGAAACTTTGCAAAATGAGGACCGCGGCCAACTGATCCACTACCTGGCGCCGGCGCCGGCGGCTCACATCCGCCTGGATCAGCAGCCGTTCGGCTGCGGCGGTGGTGAGGCGTTCATCCCAGAAAATGACCTCTGCGCTCAGGGCCTCGCCCAGGGCGCCGGCAAACTCCGTGATTTCAGGGGCTGCCTCCCCCAGGCGGCCGTCCATGTGCCGGGGCAGGCCCACCACAATCTGCTGCACGGCATAATCCCGCCCGATCTTGAGGAGGTGGTCCAGGTCCGCCTGCCGGTCCCGGCGGACCCAAACCTCCAGCCCTTGGGCCGTTATGCCCAGAGGATCGCTTACCGCCAGGCCGATGCGCTTGGCGCCCATATCCAGGCCGAGAATCCGCCTGGACTCACGCTTGGGGAAAGATGGCTCGGTTTCCATAGCTAATACCGTTTTCTGTTTTCCGTTTTCGGTTTTCTGTTAATAAGATTTTTAATATCAATAGGTTAGCGAGCGAGTTTGTTGCATTTGAATGAGAACTTAGTATAAGTCTCAGAAAGCCCCGTGGCGCCGGATTGATGACTCAGCCGGGTGCCGTGTCGGAGGCTTGATAGCCTGCCATGATCCCCACCTGGGCATGAAAGAGCCAGTTAACCGGTGGGAAGAGGAGGGAATCGTAGGTCAGGGAGTGGATGGCGAAGCCGAGCAAGACGAGCACCCGGTACCAATCTAACGGTGAGGATTCCGGCAAGGAGCGCAACCTTCGACAATATTTTACGAGGATACATATGACCAACCCTAAGTAAAATAAAGTCATAACGGTACCAAATTCCACCAAGCCGGTGAGCAACATGTTGTCAAGAGTCTGAAGGCTGGCGACCGTTTGAGGAAATTCATGAAGATCCTGATTATGGAGGTGATAATCAGGTAAATATTTTTCATGAGTGAATGAACGCAAGCCTATTCCCATGAACGGATGGGTTTTCCAGATGTGCAGGGCAAAGTTATATAATTCCAGGCGATGCAATATAGCCACGTGACGACGAATGTTCGGGTCAAGACGGGCAAACCGGCGTTGGGCTTGCAGAGGCAGGATCAGGGCGATAGCCAAACATATTGATATTACAAGATATCTTCGCCGGCGGACCAGGTAAAGCATCCATACTGCCAGCATGGCGGCCAGCGCTATCCAGGTCCCCCGCTTGTGGGCGAGAAAAATCAGGCTGCCGCCCAGCAGGATTAACAGCCCGCCCAGTAGCTTGGCGGTGGAATTTTTCGAGACGATCAGGCGCACCGGCCCGGATGACAACAGGATTATCAAAGTTCCCAAAGGGATCGGATGGAGGACAAAGGCCTGGAAAACCCCCGGGCCATATTTCCCTGGGATCACATAGAGGATCATTTCTACCAGTATAATAACGCCCAGGGAGGCGGCACAAAACCAGTCGAACATCCGTCTGCGGCGCGGGTCGTTGACTAAAAACATGGAAGCCCAGAGGGCGAATAACCCCGTAAGCAGAAAGGTTCGCATGGTATCAATGGATCTCGATCCGGAACCACTTAAAGACGTGTTGACGACCCCGAGAATTATTATCGAGACCATCAAGATTATTTCCAGGCGATGTTCCTTCTCGGTAATCACCTGCCAGGAATAAGCCAGCCACAGCAACAGCCAGGGAAAGATGTAGATAAAGATTTGAGTCCAGGAACTAAGATGTCTGCCTAGGATATTCGGGGACCATAAAAGGACAATATAGGCCCCAGACCCTAAAAGGGAATAGAACGCAAGTTGATTGAGTAGAGGGGGCTGGCAAATATGCGATAAGTATTTCATATAATAAGGTAATATAGTTATTAATTTATCATTTATCTAACGTATCCAAGATAATAATTATTATTATATAAATCATAAGTCTACAGTCGATTATTTTTTGTAACCATTGTCTTCAAGCCAAGCCAATTGCTTGGTTAACTCTATCAGTTTGGCATTATAATGTATGCATTGGTCTTGGAATTGTTTAATTTGTTTCATTGAGCTGGATACCGCAGCCGTTTTCGCCGGAATTGCTGGACTATCATGAGCGGAGCCCACCCGGAAATCCCCGTTGATATTTTTGAACAAGGCGTCCAGATGCCGCAGTTTTCTTTCCACCTTCGCCCGGTTTTTATGAGCCAAGTAGATATTGATATGCCAGAAATATCTCGGGGCCAGGGGCCGGATGGCTTCGGAAAAGGGAAAGGCGAGCAGCCGGTCCGCTGAAACCTTCTGGTCCGGGCCGTTATGAGCCTGAAACCATGTAAGGTAATCTATCCTGGCGTTTAACATTATCAAACCGCCTTCTATTATTGGACATTCTTTACTTGCCCGCCGGAGAATTAATTCCACGTGCTCAACGGGGAAAAGATAGTCTTGCAGTTCGGGAAGTTGCCATAAACCCTGGCCCAGGACTATGAGGAGTCCGGCGGTGAGAAGAAATTTTTTGACTGTAAAGGAGTTAAGGGACATTTTGGCGCGGGGTAAGTTTTTTATAGATAACTACCTGGGCCAGAGGTCTGGCTGCAGGAACAAAGCGATGATAATAAGGGTCGGGCCGGTTCCCAAAGGGTTCGTCTTCCCAAGGTAAGCTTATGGCCTGGTAATCAGCGGCCAGGGAAAGCTTCTCCCGGATGAATTTTTCGGCGTCCTGCAGCTGATAGTTGCGATTATATCGAATCTCATAACGTGATACCACCCAATCAGGCGGCCGGGATGGTGAAAGTTTGCCCTGCAACCCTCCGATCACCTGAAAAGGGGTATAAAATTGCAGCGGCAAGTCACCATAGGTAGTCAGGATAAGGTCTCCGGGTCGAGCCTGAGTTTGGAAAAACCGGATGAAGTTGCGATTCACATCCGGATAGGGGGAGAAGAGTTCGGCCAGAAAGAGCCTGAGGGGGAGATTGGGGTAGGTGAGCATCTGACGGTTAGTATGATTGGGGCGGTTGGTGATCTGCAACCACTCCATGGGCACCAGATAGAGCCAGTTGGTAAAGAACAGGAGAAACGCCAAAAGAACTCCGGAAATCTTATCATAGCGCCAGGCTCTTAAGATGATCCACCCCACGATGATGGCGCACAAGGGATAGAGGTGAACTAAATAGCGGTGCTCGCATTGGGGGGCCAGAGATAAGACTATGATATTGCCTACAATAATCAGCCCCAGGAACAAGATGAATTTTTCCCCTGATTCTTCCGGGATGCCGGCGCGGGTCCAAAAAACCCGGCGCCACCTCCACAGCAGATACAATGCTATGGGAAGAGGGATCATAAATTGCACAAGGTCGCCGAAGTAATCCGATAGATTTTTTGGAATAATTATCAGGTTCATTATCTGGGATTGTGCTTGGATATTAAATAGAAATAGACCAGGTACAATAAGTATCAAGGTAGCTAAGGTAATTATTGTGGTTCTTTTTAAGGGAAATTCTCGGGGATATAGCCAAATTCCTACCAGAAATGCGGGCATTACATAGCTAAAAAAAAGTAAATAATTTGTATAGAACAGAAATCCGATGGATAAGCATAGTAACAAAGCCGGCCTAAATCTCGATTGCCAGTCTTCCTTAAAGGCATAAAGGCTCATTAAGGTGAATAAAGCCCCTAAGCTGTAATAGCGGCATTGACGGGCATACAGGAGAAAGGGCACGGAGCAGGTGAGAAGAGTTGCGGCGCACAAGGCCCAGGTGCGGTCGCCAAAATTACGGCGCACCAACTGGTAGACCAGAAAAATGCACGCCAGGCCCATTAACGCAAAGGGGAGACGTCCGGCGAAGGTGGTAAGACCGCCCAGGCGAAACGCAGCCGCGGCCACATAGATTTGCAGCCAGGGGGACCAGCGCCATAAAAAGTTGGGGCCAAACTCGCTCCCCCGTTCCTGGGAGATGATATTCACTCCGTCATAAGCTCGGGGCACGCCGTAGGTTAAGACATTTTTCGCCAAACCGGCGGTCTCGGCTTCATCCTGCCAGAAGGGGAGGTTATCCAAGCCGAAAAGCAGGAGGAAGGCCGCCAGGGCCAGAACTATCATGATGGGAGGAAATAATCGATCAACCCGCATTGAGGGCTCAGCCATAATGTTTATCTTGGGGAGTAAGAGGTAGGGAGTCTCTCTTCCATTCGCATGAAGAAAGGCCTTCGCATGAAGAAAGGCCAATGACAATGGGCGAATTCATGTTAGATCATTTGACTGGGAATTTCAAGTTTTTTAAGGAAAACCGTGTCGACCGTAACACGGTCTGGCTGCACTATTTGGACAGCAGCCAGGCGGCCGCCAACGCCAGGGCGAGGCCGGCCAGGTGGCGCAGGGTCAGGGCTTCCTGGAGGAAAACCCGGCTCAAGACCACGGCGATGGCCGGGTAGAGGGCGGTGAGGGGCACCACGACCGTGGCCGGACCCCGGGCCAAAGCCTCGAAGAAGCAGAGGAGCCCCACGGCCATAGCCAGGCCGGCCCCCAGCGCGGCGCCAACTCCCCAGGGTTGCCAGGAGGCCGGCCCCAGCCCACCCACCAAGAGGTAACCCGCCACCACCAGATGCCCTGAAATGGCCAGCAGATAAACCTGTTGGGAGGGCAGGTGCTGGGAGGCCACCTTACCCAGAAAGCCCCATACGCCCCACAATCCCAAAGCCAGCAAGGAAAAGCCCAGCCAGTTCATATCCTCTTTCCCGGTCTTGCTACTTAGCGGTCTTTCATCTAATATACGAAACTACGCCACGGCACAAGGATCAACTGCTTTTTGTCCCGTTTCCGCCCCCATAGGAGCGCCGCCCCCGAAACTGGAGGACCATGACTCTTCCCTCGGCCAGTCGCGAGGTTGCCATCATCGGCGCCGGCCTCATATCAGTTTGCCAAATTATTCAATTATCTCGGCCCACTGGCCTTCAGGGTTCTTTGGCGCTTTGACTATCCCTGGGAGGTATTTTGCCGGGTCATGCGGGGCGACCGGTCATTTGAAGAGATCAAAAAACGCTGCCGACCGGATATCTTATTCCGCAAACTCCTGGTAAAATCTGCCAGAAACCGACCGATCGCCTGAGGAGAGGGTCATGATGACAAAAATTATGGGACACCGGGGGTCCCCGGCCGATGAACCGGAAAACACCCTGCGCTCGTTCAGACGGGCCTTGGCGGTGGGAGTGGCCGCTGTGGAGCTGGACGTCCAGCTGACCAAAGACGGCCGCCTGGCGGTAATCCACGACGAAACCCTGGACCGGACCACCAATGGCCGGGGTCCGGTGCAAGACTTCACCCTGGCGGAACTCAAAAAACTTGATGCCGGTCGGGGGGAACCCGTGCCCTCCCTGGAGGAAGTCTTTGACCTGGTCCAAGGGAAGGCCGACCTGGTGGTGGAACTGAAACAACCGGAGGCCGCCGGGGCGTTGCTGGACTTTTTCCAGGAACGCCGGGCCTTTGAATTCGCTACCATCATCTCCTTTTGGCACCCGGCCGTCAAAGCCCTCAAAAAGGCCGAGCCGCGCCTTAACACCGGCGTTCTCATGGTGGGATGCCCTGCAGACCCCGTGGGCCTGGCCCGGGCCGCCGACGCCGGCGCCCTCATCCTCCAGTACGCCTACGTGACCCCGGAACTGGTGGCCGCGGCTCATGAGAACGGCCTCCTAGTCTACGTCTGGAACATCGACGATACCGAGACCCTGAAACCTTACCTGACCATGAACCTGGACGGGATCGGCAGCAACCGCCCGGGGGTTTTGATAGAATATCTTAAAAGTGAGCAGTGAGCAGTGAGCAGTGAGCAGCTATGCAGCGGGCACTGCCCGCCAATTCCGCTGATTAATTGGTGCGTAAGACGCACCCTACGAAAAACTTGAGGGGAAAGTAAGCATAAAGCGGTGAGCAGTTTTCGATTTTGCGGCTCACCGCTTGTCCCCTCTGCAACACCATTTCCCGAAGGGATGGACCATGGCAAAGACTATCGTTGAGCAGGTGATGGCGGCGCATCTGGTGTCCGGGGAGTTGACGCCCGGCGCCGAGGTCGCGCTCAAGATCGATCATACGTTGACCCAGGATGCCACCGGCACGCTGGCCTATCTGGAGTTCGAGGCCATGGGGGTGGAGCGGGTCCGGCCCGAAGTGGCGGTGAGTTATGTGGACCATAATCTGCCCCAGACGGATTTTCGCAACGCCGACGACCACCGGTTTTTGCGGACGGTGGCGGCCAAATACGGCCTCCACTTTTCGCCGCCGGGCAATGGCATCAGCCACCAGGTGCACCTGGAGCGGTTCAGCGCCCCGGGCCGGACCTTGCTGGGGTCCGACAGTCACACGCCCACGGCCGGGGGCGCCGGGATGCTGGCCTTTGGGGCCGGGGGGCTGGATGTGGCCCTGGCGTTGGCCGGGCAGCCTTTCTATCTGGTCGTGCCCGAAATCCTGGGGGTGCGGCTGACGGGCCGGTTTCGGCCCTGGGTGTCGGCCAAGGACGTCATTCTGGAGTTGCTGCGCCGCCTGACCGTCAAGGGGGGCCGGGGCAAGATTCTGGAATTTTTCGGGCCGGCCCTGCGCCATCTCAGTGTGCCCGAACGGGCGGCCATCACCAACATGGGGGCCGAGCTGGGGGCTACCACCTCCATCTTCCCGGCGGATGCTCAGACGCTCAAGTTCCTGAAAATGCAGGGGCGGGAGCAGGACTTCCGGCCCCTGACGCCTTTGGGCCGCCCGCGCTACGCCGCCGTGGAGGAGGTGGACCTGGGGGCGTTGACGCCCCTCACGGCCCAGCCCAGTTCCCCGGACCGGGTGGTGCCGGTCAAAGATTTGGCGGGCACTCCCGTGGAGCAGGTGCTCATCGGCTCCTGCGCCAACTCGTCGTTCAGGGATTTAATGATCGCCGCCCGGGCCTTGCAAGGCCGGCGGGTGCATCCCCGGGTGAGCCTGGAGATCAATCCCGGCTCCCGGCAGGTGTTGGAAAACCTCATCCTGGCCGGGGGCCTGGTGCTGCTCTTAGAGGCCGGGGCCCGGGTGATGCCGCCGGGCTGTTGGGGGTGTATCGGCATGGGCCAGGCCCCGCCCACCAATGCGGCGTCGGTGCGCACCTTTCCCCGGAACTTTCCGGGACGTAGCGGCACCAAAGACGACCGGGTCTATCTGGCCAGTCCCGAAACCGCGGTGGCCGCGGCCATCTTCGGGGCACTACAAGACCCCCGGGACCTGGGGGATTATCCCCGGGTGAGCGGGCCTCGGCGTGTGGTGGCCAACGGCAGCAACATCATACCCCCGCCGCCGCCGGGCGAGGCCGCCAGGGTGGAAGTAATCCGTGGCCCCAACATCGTGCCCTTTCCCCAGCTGACGCCCCTGCCCGAGACCTGGCGTGGGGAAGTGTGGCTCAAAGTGGGGGACAATGTCACTACCGACGACATCCTGCCCGCGGGCAGCCAGATCCTGCCGCTCCGGAGCAACCTCCCGGCCATCAGCCAGTACGCCTTCACCCGTCTGGACCCGGAGTTTCCCCAGCGGGTTAAGGGCCGGGGGGAAGGTGCGGTGGTGGGCGGGGAGAACTATGGCCAGGGGTCGTCCCGGGAGCACGCCGCCCTGGCGCCCCGGTACCTGGGGGTGAGGGTCAAACTGGTGAAAAGCTTTGCCCGGATTCACCTGGCCAACCTGATCAATTTCGGCATCCTGCCCCTGACCTTCGAGAATCCCGGCGATTACGACCTCTTGAGCCAGGGCCAAACCCTAAAATTGCCCGGGGTGCGGCAGCGGCTGCTGGACGGGGCGGAACGCCTGCCCCTGAAGCTGGGTGATCGGGAAATATGGGTCCGGGTGGACCTGTCGACGCGGCAGCGCCGGCTGCTGGCGGTGGGCGGGGCGTTGAATCTGGCCAGAGAGGGATAAGGTACCGGAGGGGCGGACCCATGTGTCCGCCCTGCTTGATGGTGGCACAGCCTTTCCAGGCTGTGCGAAACTCCCCGCACAGCCTGGAAAGGCTGTGCCACCAAAAACTTAGTGAATCAGCCACCTCTCGACTTGTGGGTAATGCTTAGCATCAGGGGCGAGAGGGGGGCTGCGGGGCCCCGTTGGCCTTGCCGTAACCCGGCAGAGAGGTAAGCGCATGGGAATCTGGGATTCACTTTTTAAGTCAAAAACATCCCCCCAAGAGCCCACCTGGAAGATTGTGGAAAAACAACTGTCTGTTGACCATCAAAAGTACCAGGTCCGGATAAAAAAAGGCGGCCGGGAACTCTACGCCGAGGACCTCTTCCAGGCGGCGAAAACCCCCAGGGATCTCGCCTTCAGCCGGTTTTTCCTGCTCAATGAAAACCCGCCCAAGCCGCACTTCGCCCCCTCTTTACAGGCGGCGGTGGATTGGTTCACGGGCCGGAAGCACCCCAAAGACGGGTATAACACCATCTGGTGGGGCGACCGGTTCACCTATGGGTGCGCCATCTGTCAGGCCAAGCGGGAGGTGGACTTGCGGATTACCCAGGTGGAGCGTCTGACGGTGGCGTCGGCGATCCCTACGCCCCGGGAAATCGTCGGCTGGCGAGTGGTCGAGGTGGAATCCGAATTGACCGGCAAAGGAATTCCCACCAAAAAGTTAGATGAATACAAAACTTTGCCGGTGGTCAAATGGCACAAATTTCCCAACCGGTACCTGTGCGGCAATTGCGCCCGGAAGTTGGCCGAAGTGGGCCGGGGATCGGAAGCGGCCGAGGCCTATGTCTTTGAGATGGAATGAGCGTTGGCACGGGCCTATCCGGCCTGTGAATTAATGATGGTGCGCTTTTGTTCCCTCCCCCTTGATGGGGGAGGGTTCGGGTGGGGGTGACGGAACCATGAAAAGATACAGAGTCTTACCCCCTCCCACCAGCAGTCGTAGGGCGGGAAAGTGCAACGCATCCCGCCTTCAGCTTTCAGCCCGGCGCCTGCAGAAGGGAGAGCGGGGCATTTGGCCGCGGCGCTTTTGGGAACACGCCATCCGCGACGAGGCTGACTATGAGCGTCACGTCGATTACATCCACTACAATCCGGTAAAGATGCAACCGGCGGGATGCGCTTTGCTTTCCCGCCCTACGGCCCTGACAATCTTATCCTGATGGCTCGGTTAAAATCCGGCCTGATCCCCTCTTTCCCGCGTTCACCACTATCGAGCCTTCTTAGACCCCCGATGTGCTAATTATTACTCATTATATATAGTAGTTAGCATATCTTACTTCCTTTTCTGCGGCATAATCCAGGTTCAACCCTTTCGTATTTAAGGATTTAACTCTCCCAAAATCAGGTAACCCCCGATTTACTTCAGTCCCCTTTTTTTAAAGAATATTTACAAAATCCCGATGTAACCGCGAAGAGAAAAATCTCTTAGCGAAAATTTAGGAGGGTGGACGATGTTAGATAAATTCCCAGGCAGGAGACGCTTATGGCTTATCGCCCTGCTGGCTTTTTCCTGTGTCTTCCTGCTCCAGTCATTGTCTTACGCTGATAATGGCGAGCTCGAGACCATCCATAAGGCCATCAAAGAGAAGAAGGCCCGTTGGGTGGCGGGCGAAACCTCCGTCTCCAAGTTGCCCCCGGAGGCCAGGAAAAAGCACGCTGCGGCCCTCAAGCCTTTTCTCCGGGAGGCGGAACATGA
>JAHIKF010000068.1 GCA_018897875.1 Pseudomonadota bacterium
GCACAGGCTTTCCAGCCTGTGTCAGGGAAGCAGGTTAGTCGTGCACAGCCTGGAAAGGCTGTGCCACCAGTCAATACCGGCTTTTCAGGCTTTACGGGTGGGCCATAGGACCATGAGGAACTGTCTTGAAAAGTTTTTGGTGGTACCGGCATCTTGCCGGTGCAGGCGCACAGGCTAAAAGCCTGTGCCACCATTGGCCAACCGCAAACGTCTAGCGAATGACAAAAGTTCTTTCCGTTATGGTACATGCTTTAAAAACCAAAATCCCCCTAACCCCCCTTTGTCAAAGGGGGGGAACTACAAGGAATTGCGTTAAAAGTCCCCCTTTGGAAAAGGGGGATTTAGGGGGATTTAAAAATCATCAAGTGGAATGAATTAATGGCAAATGCTCTAGGGTGCATCTTACGCACCACGTAACCGGTTATGCTTACCACCTTACCTGACAAATCCGTTATCTTCACCGCCGACGACTTCGGGCTCGCCGACGCCCTGAACGGCGCGGTGGTTTTGGCCCACCGGCAGGGGCTGCTGTCGTGCGCCAGCCTGATGGCCGCCGGGCCTCGGACCCAGGCGGCCCTGAGCCTGGCCCGATCTCTCCCCGGTCTCTGCCTGGGGGTTCACCTCACCCTGATCCAGGGGCGGGCCGTCCTGCTGCCTAAGGCTGTGCCCCTCCTGGTGGATTCCCGGGGGTTTTTCCCCAATAACCCCGTGGCCACCGGCTGGCGGTATTTTTGCCAACCCCGCCTCCTGCCGGAAATCCGCCGGGAACTGGCGGCCCAGATCGAAGTCGTGCTTCAGGCCGGACTCCAGGTCTGGCACCTGAACGGCCACCTCAATCTCCACCTGCACCCCCGCATCTTCCCCGTGGTGGCCGACCTGGCCCGGGAATACGGCATTCCGGCGGTGCGCCTGGCCCGGGAAGACTGGCGCACCACCCTGACTTTGGCCCCGGACAGCCCTTTACCCAAGATCGCCCAGGGCCTCATCTTTGCCTGGCTTTGCCGCCGGGCCGCGAGAATCGCCCGGGCTGCGGGACTGGTCTTTAATGACCATCTCTTCGGGCTCACCAACGACGGGCGGATGACCGAAGCCTACCTGACGGGTTTGGTAGACCGGCTCCAGCCGGGCGTGACCGAGATCTACTGCCACCCGGGGCTCTCTGCCGACCCGGAGCTTACCCGCTGGGCCCCCCGGTACCGGCGCCAGGAGGAACTGGCGGCGCTCTTAAGCCCGCACCTCAAGGCCACCCTGGCCGCAGCCGGGGTGAGGCGGACGGATTTCCGGGAACTGGTCGAAAAAGTTCAAGGTTCAAGGTTCAAAGCTTTACCAACAAGCAATCAAACGATTATTTTTTGTCATCCTGAGCGCAGCGAAGAATCTCTCTTTTAGAGCCTCCGAGATTCTTTACTCCGCTGCGCTCCGTGCAGAATGACATGAATATTCACAGATTTTTGACTGCGAAGGTCCATGAGGAATTTCCTCCATCAGCCAGGCCGACAGCCGGCTTGACGCCTCGTACTTCAGGACTTACTGTTTAAGTAAACATGAACGCCCAGGAGGAATGATCATGCCCAAAGATAAAGCCACATGTGACATCGACCCGGTATGCAAAATGGATTTGTCCGGCCAGGAAGGCAAGGTCGGTTATGACTTCGAAGAAGTGACCTACTACTTCTGTTCCGAACTCTGCAAGGGGCACTTTGAGAAGGAACCGAAAAAATACTCCAAGAAGACCGACTCGTGACATGTTTCATAAATTATAGGGTAATTATTTGTCCGGATCTATCAGCAGCTGTTCTAAAGTCCCCCTTTTCTAAAGGGGGATTTAGGGGGATTAACAGATGGTTATATAATCCCCCCTGCCCCCCTTTAAGAAAGGGGGGTAAAAAACTAGCCTTCATGGGGGAATTTTCCTTTAAAGAAATACCATGTAATTTAAGGAACGCGACACTAGGGCCACAAGGCAATGGCTGGTTTTTCCACGGCCCACGCCTGGGAGCCTGATACCGAGTCGCAACCAAAAAGTGCGGAACTGTAGGGGCGCACCCGCGTGTGCGCCCTCAATTCAGGGCGGACACATGGGTCCGCCCCTACAAGAAAATTGTCGTTTGTTTGCAAATGGGTATGAGATAAATTACCGTAAAAAAAGGGCGACCCAACGGGTCGCCCCTACGCCTCATTTGATGCTCTTATAAAAATTTACTTCAGGGCGGCGACCGCCTCACCCCGGAGTTTCGCTCGCATCGTCTGGCTCTCTTCCACCACCTTGTCCAAGTTGTCGGCGCTTTGGTCATACAGATTAAATACGCGGCCCTCCAGGCCCATGGCAATGGGCTCGATGACCGCTTCCGGCAGCACCAGGCACCTGGACTTTTCCCGGGTCTCCGGGCACGCCACCTCCAGCACTCCCTCCTTGCCCCACAACTGTAAAATGGCCATCAGCATGGCGAGGGGCCAGGCGCTGTCGGCCACCACGATCACTTCCGCGGCGTTCACCGCATCGCGGTTGCCGTTGAACGAGATGGCCAGGCCGCCCCCGGCCCGCACCGCTTCGAAGGCTGGCACATCGGTGATGCTGTCCCCCACGTAGACCATGTCCGCCATTGCCAGTTTGGTTTGCGCCAGGCTGTCGGTTACGGCCTTGGCCTTCTCGGGGCCGCCGATAAGGTTGACCTCCTGGAAGAGGGCGCCGATCTCCATGGCCGGCAGCCGTTCCCAGAAGATGCGGTCCAGCACCGCGATGGCCTCGGCCACCGGGGCCAAATCCGCCGCGGCGGCGTCAGGCGGGAGTTCGATTGCCGGCGCCGCGACGATTTCCCCTTGCAGGCGCTTTAATTCCTCGGCTTCGGCGGCAGACAGGCTGTAGCGATCCAGGTCAAGCTCGGTTGCAAAGATGCGCGCCTTTTTAAAGCCCAGCTTTAGCCCCACGGCCTCGGCGAATGGCCGGTAGCTGGTGCTGATCTCAAAGATGGGGAAATCGCGGCTGTGGAGGAACTTGAAGGCCCCCTCCGCCCCGGGCACGAGCGTGACGTTTTTCCGGGAATAAGCCTCGATCCGGGCGTTGGTGAGACCGTGGGCCTTCAAAAAGGGCAGAATGAGCTTGAGGCTGTCACCGGTTTTGTACCCTGGCCGCTTGGCCACTTCCACCAGGTAATCGTCATAGCGGCTCACTTGCCGGAAAAAGCGGTCCCCCTGGGGTTGGATAAACTCCCGGCAGAGCTCAAAGGCGTTGTCATTGAGGGCCAGAGGGCCCTCGCAATCGATGTCTAACTGTAGGTTTGGCATTTCTTCTCCTTATATATTGGTAGCCAGTGGCCAGTGAGTAGAGGGGCGCGTCGAGGTAACTAATCTACTGACCTCTGACCACTGTTCCGAAAAGTCTTCCGTAGGGTGCGTCTCACGCACCATCAGGCGAAGCGGATCTTCGCAACCTAACTATATTATTAATTTATTATAATTACGAATATTGAACGTTGCACGCAGGATGAAGTCTGGGGCGCTAATTTGTTCTCTTTCTCAAGCTCACCCTGGAAAAAATAAGGAAAGATGGTGCGTGGGACGCACCCTACTTTTTCTGGGGGCATATTCGTAACTGCCCCTACCCCCTTGATAAAACCCTAATAAAATTATCACGTAGGGGTGATCCTATGTGTGCGCACATGGGCGGACACGCAGGTCCGCCCCTACAAGAGGCTGGTGGGCAGGGCGAGGAATCCTTTACGAAAAATTCCCCCGGCCTCCCTTCAGAAAGTTCAACAAATCATGGTTGCAGCGCTTGGACCTGGCGCTCCAGGAAATTCCGGTCCGGGTAGCTGTCCCGGCCGGCGCCCCGGAGGCTGACGGCCGCGGCCCGGTTGCCCAGGCGCACGCAGGCGTTGAGATGCAGCCCACTGAGACGCCCGGCCAGGTACCCCGCCGCGAAGACGTCGCCGGCCCCCAGGGTGTCCACCAGTGGGCCTCCCAGTTCCACCGGAAAATCCAGGTAGCGGAGCGGCGTGAGCAGTCGGGCACCCCGGGCCCCCCGCTTGATCACCACCAGGGGCGGGGCCCAGTTGGGGTGAACCTGCGGCTCTCCCCCCAATTGCCGCCACTCGGTTTCCGTGACCAGCAGGGTTTCCAGGTGGTCCAGGATATCTTCCAGGGCCAGCCAGCCCCTGCGGGCGTACAATTCACCCGGGTCCAGGCTGAGCCGGACGCTATCCGGGACCCGGCCGGCGATAAGGCGCTGCACCTCCAAAGGGCCGTGGCCCACAAACGCGGTGAGATGGAGATACGTCGCGGCCGCCAACGCCTCCCAGGGAAGGTCTCGTTCCTTCAGGTCGTCATTGGTATTGGGCGTCACCAGGATGGTGCGCTCTCCTTCCCGGTCGGTCAAGATATAGGCCCGGCCGCTCTCCCCCTGGACGACCACGTGGGACAGGTCCACCCCGGCGAGACTTTCCTGCAGGAATTCTCCGTCGGCATCGGCGCCCACCCGGCCCACCAGGGCCGCGGGGAGGCCCAGGCAGGCCAGGGCATAGGCGGTGTTGGCGGCCATGCCGCCGCCGAAGCGTCCCGCCGGCCGGCCGTACCGGGCCAGGAGGGAGGTGAGACGCGCTTCTTCATTCCTGGACACGGCCTCCTCCCCACCCCGGCTGAGTCCGGTGCCCCAGTCTTTCAGGAAACCTTCCAGGTCATCCACCTGAAATTTCAGGTCGACATTGATGGCGCCTAAGCAAAGTATCGGGGACGGCATGTCTGGAAAAGTACCAGGATTTGCGGCGACGGTCAAGGTGAGGCGTCGCACCGGGCCGGAGGATGCTGCCGGCAGCCCGGTATTTTTCGTAGAACTCTTAAGATAACGCCATGCAATCCCTGGATTTTCCCAGAAGACGTCTTATCTTGAAAAGAAACCACGGTTCGAGGAACCTATGCACCGACTCATTAAAATCAGAATAATCCGTGACTTCGAGCACCTGGAAGAACAGATGCGCCGGGGTTTCGACACCTTGCTGGAAGCCTACAAAACCCCGGTTTCCTTCCGGCCGGCGGCCGATTTCTATGAAACCGCCCAGGGTCTGGTACTCCGCCTGGAACTGGCCGGGGTGGCCGCGGCGGACGTTTCCCTGACCCTGACGGGGCACGAACTGCTGGTGCGGGGCCGGCGGCGGCCTCCAGCGCCCGAAGGTATCCGGCGCTTCGTCCATCTGGAGATGGCGTTCGGCATTTTTGAACGGCGCTTCATGCTGCCCATAGCCGTGGACCCCCAGAGGGTGGAGGCCCGCTATGTGGATGGCGTCCTGGAAGTTCACCTGCCCCGAAAGGCGCCCCAAACCAGAACCATACCGGTGAAAACTGAGCCGGCCGGCGAATAACCGCACCTAACTGAGAACATGGAGATATTATGACCAATAATCACGCAACTGACCCTATCCCGGTGGCTGCTGAGCCCGTCGTGCAGCCAGGCCCCCGGGTGCTGCCCATATTACCGGCGACTGACCTGGTGCTGTTTCCCCGCCTCGTTATGCCCCTGGCCCTCTGGGAGGAGCCGGCCCAGAAGCTGGTGAACGATGTCCTGCTCCAGGATAAAACCCTGGGTTTTTTGACCAGCCGGGAGGAGACGCCCACGGGGTTTGACCCGAACAATTTTTTCCCCGTGGGCACCGCGGCGGTCATCCTGAAGATGCGCCAGGCCGACGACGACTCCGTGCGTCTGCTCATCCAGGGACTGTACCGCTTCCGGCTGGAAAGCTGGGTGAGCCAGAACCCTTACCTGATGGCCCAGGTGATTCCTATCCCGGAAGAATACGAGCCCTCTCTCGAAATTGATGCCCTGGTCTCCAACGTCAAGGGCCTGTTCTTGAAGATGCTGGAACTCTCACCCTACCTGCCCTCGGAGTTGGGGAACCTGGTGCGGGAACTCAGCGACCCGAGGGTGCTGGCCGACATCACCGCCGGCAGCCTCAATATTTCCAAGCTGGAGAAACAGGAACTGCTGGAGACCATAGGCGTGGCCGAGCGTCTGCGCCGGGTCCTGACCCACATCAATCGGGAACTCGAGATCCTGGAGTTGGGCAAGAAGATTCAGAGCCAGGTGAAGAGCGACTTGGACAAGACCCAGAAGGACTATTACCTCCGGGAACACATCAAGGCCCTGCAAAAGGAACTGGGGGAAGGCGATGACCCCACCCGGGAGGTCGACGAGCTGCAATTCCGGCTGGAGGAGGCGGAGCTGCCGGCCCACGCCATGAAGGAGGCGGAACGGGAGCTGAAACGCCTCAAGCGGACCCCGCCCAGCTCGCCGGATCACCAGGTCATCCGGAATTTTCTCGAATGGCTCATCGACCTGCCCTGGAGCAAATCCACCGAAGACAACCTGGATCTGCACCAGGCCCGGGAGATCCTGGATGAGGACCACTACAACCTGGAAAAGGTGAAGAAGCGCATCCTCGAATATCTGGCGGTGCGCAAACTCAAGCCCGACATGAAAGGGCCTATCCTGTGCTTCGTGGGGCCGCCGGGCACCGGCAAGACCTCCCTGGGCCGCTCCATCGCCCGGGCTCTGGGCCGCAAGTTCGTGCGCCTCTCCCTGGGCGGGGTGCGGGACGAAGCCGAGATCAGGGGTCACCGCCGCACCTACGTGGGGGCAATGCCCGGCCGCATCATCCAGTCCATGCGCCGGGCCGGGTCCAATAACCCGGTGTTTATCCTGGACGAAGTGGACAAGATCGGCGCCGACTTTCGGGGCGACCCCTCCTCGGCCCTCCTGGAGGTCCTGGACCCGGAGCAGAACTCCACCTTCTCGGACCATTACCTGGAGGTGGACTTTGACCTCTCCAAGGTCATGTTCATCACCACCGCCAACCTCCTGGACCCCATCCCGCCGGCGCTGCGTGACCGCATGGAGGTCCTGGAACTCACCGGCTACACCGAGGAGGAGAAGCTGGAGATCGCCTTCAGCCACCTCCTGCCCCGGCAGTTGGAGGCCCACGGCCTGACGAAGGAGCAGATGGAGGTGGCGCCAGAGGCCGTCCGCCGGGTCATCAGTTCCTACACCCGGGAGGCGGGCCTGCGCAACCTGGAGCGGGAGATCGCGGCGCTGTGCCGGGGCGTGGCCCGGGAAGTGGCGGAAGGCGGCCGCCAGCAGGTTAAGCTCACCGAGGCCGACGTGGCCCCGTACCTGGGACCGCCCCGCTTTTTCCGGGAGGCGGCCCTTGACAACCCTGAGCCCGGGGTGGCCACGGGTCTGGCCTGGACCCCCGCCGGCGGCGACATCCTCTTCATCGAGGCCCTGCGCATGCCGGGTAAGGGCAACTTGAAACTCACCGGGCAGTTGGGGGACATCATGAAGGAGTCGGCCAGCGCCGCGCTGTCCTACATTCGGGCCCGGGCCCCCTTCCTGGGGATCGAGGAGGATTTCTTCGAGAAGTCCGACCTCCACATCCACGTGCCCGCCGGCGCCATTCCCAAAGACGGCCCTTCCGCCGGGGTGGCCATGCTCTGCGCCCTGGTGTCGCTCTTATCCGGGCGCCCGGTGAAAAAGGGCCTGGCCATGACCGGGGAGATCACCCTCCGGGGCCACGTCCTGCCCGTGGGCGGCATCAAGAACAAGGTCCTGGCGGCTCACCGGGCCGGCATCCGGGAGGTCATCATCCCGGCCCAAAACACCGTGGACCTGGAGGAGATCCCCGAGTCCATCCGGGGCAAGCTCATCTTCCACCCGGTGGAGCGCCTGGACGAGGCCATGGAGTTCGCCTTCCCGCATGGAGGTAAAAACTGAAAGGTTGGGGGAGGGGCTAAGGGCAAAAAGCCCTTACCCCCTCCCCCAAACCCCCACCCCCAATCCCATAAGAGGTGGGGCAGGGGAGTTTGCGGGGAGGGTAGGGGGCCAGGGGCTTTTTTGTATTTTTGTAAGTGGCACCGGCTTCCAGCCGGTGGGAGCCCTTACCCTTACGAAAAACGAAAAACTCCCCCAACCCCTATAAAGGGGGACAGGGGGCAGGGGAGGGCGGCCCGGAAAATTAACCGGATCGCCCCGATTCTCCCCTCCCCGGGCGGGCTACCCGTTACCCACAAGTATATTCGTGGGCGGGATGTCGATTTTTCTCCCTATCTCCCCACTTTTGGGGGGCAGAGGGTATTTTATTGTATGTTCAACCAGTTGCTCACCATCATCTTCTTTGTGGGGAAGGCTTAGTTTGGCGGCAGAGGGTCGCGGGGAATTTCAGCTCCAGGCCGGTAATCACTTCTTTTAATAACGAGTTGCGGTCAAAAATATACAGACGAACCGTAGGGGCGCACCTGTGTGTGCGCCCTCATGGGGGGGACACATAGGTCCCCCCCTACAAAAATTGTCCATTGAGCGCTAATCGGTATAAGGAGCTTTTCTGCAGGGGCCGGTCCGGGTGTCGGCCCCTTTTTCTGCCGTTTAATCAAGCCTGATGAGGCTCTTTCCAAACTCCCTTCTGATACGAAGTTGCAGCCAAAAAACTATGAATATTCATGTCATTCTGAACGGAGCGCCGCGGAGTAAAGAATCTCGGCGGTGTTAAAAGAGAGATTCTTCGCTGGGCTCAGAATGACAAAAAATAGTCTTTTGATTGCTCATCGGTATGACAGCCAGGGTCATTCGGAGCGAAGCGAATAATCCCGCACTTTCAAAAGGTTGACAATCTTCCCGCCATTCAGTCTGACAGAAAAACCGGTTTCGCCAGCGGCTCCACAGCCTTTATCTTAACCTTTCTAACGCCGGGGCATGGCGTGCCGTGCCCTAAAACAAGGCTTGCCGAAACCTGCCCTTATTCATTATTATAGGGCCATCAGGATTGCGGCTTGGCGGGAGAGAGGAACTGATGCCAAACTGCAATCATACAAGTAATTTATCTTTTGTAGGGGCGGACCCATGTGTCCGCCCTCAGGTTGGGCGCACACGCGGGTGCGCCCCTACAGACCGTAAGCTTTTCTTACTTCTATGCGCGCAACTTGGTATGAGGCCTCTCAGGCCTCGACGCGGTGATAAATGGTGATTCAACCTGATCTGGAGGTACCCCATGGGCGTCTTTACCTGCGAAAAATGCGGCAATAAGTTGGAAACGCGCTGCAAACCCAAGAAATGCCCGGCCTGCAGCGAGTCCGGCGTAATTGATCACAGGGTATGAAAAAAAAGAAAACGGCAGCATTTTTAGCTGGCGACAAAATTAACTTTGTGATAAAGCTGTCCTCAGTAATTGGAAAGAGGAGAGCATGTCGCAGA
>JAHIKF010000069.1 GCA_018897875.1 Pseudomonadota bacterium
AACTCGTCAATCTGGGCATAACTTTCAGTTCCCACCGGGAGGATGCCGGAGTTCACCGACTTGATCACCTGCATGGTAGTGCCGTCAGCCCGTTGCTTATGGTCCTCCGACCACCAGCAGGGCAGGGTTTCGTGCATGGAGAAAAAGCCGGTGGTGACCTGGGCATCTCCCAGCTTCTGGTAGGGGCCGTCCACCCGAGAAAGTGCCGCATCCAAAAACACTACTTTTACTTTGTTGATGCCATCCTGACTGTTTTCCGGCACCTCCAGCTCTACACAACTGACGTAATCCGCCAGCACTTTGGCCATAGGCCGTTGCAGGCTCTTATTGACGTAGGTGAGTTTGCCCTCGCCGTCGAAGTATGGTTGATAGCAGACCACCTCCAGGAGGGAGGAGATGCCCTCCCATGGCGACACCTGGGCCAGCTGGTTCACCTTGTGCTTGAATTGGCGGCCCAGGGTGAAGGGGATGCGAACCTCAGCCTGGGTCAGCCCCATGAAGGTCTCGCAGATGTCATAGAGGGCAATCCCCAGGTCGGTGCCCACCGAATACTCCCGGGTGGTGATCTTGCGGCGCTTGAAGGCCTGGGTTTCGCCTCGCCCGAAGACCGACACCTTGGCCGTGACACTCCCGGTGTTCCTGGCCTTCTTCCAGCCCACCTGGCCGTGAATCTGGCCCGTGAAAGATGTTACCCAGTCAGTCTCAGATAACATCTCGTCTCCCTCCACCAGGCGGAGGATGGCCCCATCACCCAGGTAATTTCGATAGGCGCCGGTGTCCGGGTGGAAAAGATTTCTCGGGTCCACCATGGTGAAGCTGAGCTGCTTGTCGGACCAGGAAATCTCCGAGGCGTAAGGGGTGATATCCATCGGCATCGGGATACCGGAGTTAAGATTGCTCGTGGCTGAGGCTATCTGTGAAATCGTGACCGTCCCGGGGTCCCAGGCGTAAATCTTGTAAGCCGGACGTCGCCGGCGGCTATCGAGCACGTCTTGAAATGATGCCGGAATGTAACGCACCCTTAAGCCTCCCCGATAATGCGAAACTGAAACACCACTTCAAAAGGAATTACGTCGCCTTGATATAATGCTACCCAATCAAACGAAACGATGTCCTGTCCGCCTACCTGGACGCTCTCGATCTGGATGTGGTAGGCCTGCTCCGTTCGATCTTTCGGGCACCAGGTGATATAGCCGCTATCTGGCGGGTAGGCGAAATACTCGTACAGGCGCCGCAGCATGCAGGCGGTCATCCGGGACCGGTTGTCCGAGCCCCGCCAGACCTCTTTGACCGAGCGGTCAGGGTAATAGCCCTTCCACTGGACAATCTGGGCCGAGGAGTTGGGCAAAGCGCTCCGGCGTGGTGCTGATATTGCGCCAGCAGTCCAACGTCCAGTTCGCCGCGGCCGCCAGCAGGTTGTCGATCCGGTTAACCACGGCGTAGCCGTAGATGGACTTGGGATTCCAGGTGTAAGGATCAACCCACCAACCGTTAGTTGCAGGCTCGGCGTATTCCCACATGACCTCCCGAATTTTAGTTTCATTGTTACGGCAGGCATAAATCTTGTTGAAACTCCCCATGGTGGCTTTTTGGGTATAGGCCGCCCCCCAGATGCCGATCCAGGCCTGCCTGGCCAGGGCCTCTTCCCGGTTGCACCAGGAGCCGTCTTCGGCATTGAACTCGTAGCGTTGTACATCCCAGCCTGGCCAATAGGTCGTATTCAACACGATATGGGCAATGATTCGATCATTTCCCGGTTCGTAGAAGAAATTTGACACCCAATTTGTGGACTGCCGGTAATGCTTCGGACAGGTAATTAGCTGACCATTGTAGGTCAAGCCAAGAGGTCCCCACAACGCAGGCCCAGGCGGCGGGACACACGACCCGTTGTCAATGTACGCCAGGCAGGGCGCGACGGTGTTTAGGTGCCACAGGCCCATCAGGAGAGCACCACCCGGGCTTTGATCTTGCACTGGCCGGTAGAGCCGTCATCCGGCCCGATATAGAGATTCGAGGCGTAACCGTCAGCATCCGTGAGATTGCCGTACTTATCGAGTGATCCGATGATTCCACCACCCACGCCTTCCAGTTCCCAGTTCACCCACCAGCCGGGCAAGGGCTCGCCGTCCTGGCCGGTAAGCCGGATCCTCACCCGGTTGCCTTTAAGTCCATAGACGGTTGCAGGCTCGAAAACCGGGGCGGAAAGGCCATTGGGTAAAAGGTCTCCACAATAGACCCTGGTCTTGTGGTCCGTGCCGATGGTGAAAAACAACTTGAATGTACTGTCATAGGCCGCCACCTTGAAGGGGTCGATGCGCCCGGTCGCCAGGACCCGGGGGCTGCTCAGGTAGTCCATGATCCGGACCTTGCCGCTGGTGCGGCACAGCCCCGCCACCTGGCCCGGTTGCACCCAGGCCAGAGAGGCAAAATACTCCCCCGCATTATGGACAATCTCACCCACCTTCCGGCAGTCCTCCAGGCTGTAGATGTCTATCCGGTTGGCGCTCGGCTGATGCAGATACACCTGGTTGATGTCGTCGATGAACCTTCCCCCAAGCGATGACGGCCCCAGGCTGTAGTTGATGTCCCAGTTCGGGTTTAATACCTCGTCTTAATAATCTTGTACTAACTTTTTTATAATTAACATGATTAAGCTGTTGACATTAATTAGAATAGTATATATATGTTTAAATTTAGTTAATATCTTTAAGAAGGATAATTTCTTGAGTGACGCGAACTATCTCGTGGCTTACTTTGACGTTTATGCCTTCTCTAATATGGTGCGAGAAGATTCCCTGGCTTCACTGAGTATCAGGCTAACGAAAACAGCTAAGGCTATTAAAGAAAGAGCCGATGAAAACGGATTGAAATTATTTGTTTTTTCTGACTGTGGTTTTTTGCTTTGTGAAATGCCGACCTCATCGTCACTTGAAAGAGATAACTTGATAAGAAGATTTATCCATCAAATTGAGATTTTGTGCGATGATTTCTTAGAGCAGGATATGCTAGTGAGAGGAGGAGTAGCTTATGGCCAAGTTTTTATTGACGACTCAATAATAGTTGGTCCTCCTATCATCGAAGCTGTAAGGTTGGAAGGGGCGATACCGGCACCTTTCATTTTGTTTCCACTGAAGGTTGCCAAAGAACTGAACGTAGAATCGTATATTCCCATTTTCCTTTTGACCCTTAAGCAAGGGAATATTATCAGAGCTGGATTGATTTATCCAACAGACACAGCGAACTATCGCTTATTGCTTGAAAAGTTGACAAAGGAATCAATTTGTCGAGGTGATCCTGTGGCGGCAAAATCGCAACATGCCCTTGATATGGTCAACCATATTTTAAAGCGCTCTTTAAAAGAATAGGGGGAATCATCATGTCCGAAGAATTAAAGGAATTAAATGGAGCTAAAGAAATGTTGCAGAAAATACTTTTAAAGCCGGTGAAACCTGAAGTATTCGTTTCCTCGGATAATATCAGCGAAGCCATATTCGAACAAAAGCTGGGAAATCGGCCCATTGC
>JAHIKF010000070.1 GCA_018897875.1 Pseudomonadota bacterium
CGCAGGGCCAGGCTCGAAATGACGACCCCCAGGCCGATGCGGATCACCTTGCCGGAAATGAACTTCTGGAGGCGGGCCCCGATGTACATGCCGCAGAACCCGCCCACGCCGAAGAGGGCCCCCAGGAGCAGATCGGGATGGATGCCGATCGCGTAGTAAATCCCTACACCGGCTACCGAGGTTACCAGGGTGCCTAAAAGCGCCGCACCGGCAATGGTGTACATGGGGAGCTTAAAGATCGCGGCCAGAAAGGGGGCGATGATGGCGCCGCCGCCGATGCCGTAGGTGCCGCCGATGAGCCCCACCACCAGGGCCAGTGCGAACAGGGCCGGGACGTTGAAGTAGAAGGTTTCCCCTAAAAATTCGTAAGCCACCTGCTTGAAGCTCCAACTCACGGTCCGGACCCGGGCGGCAGGCGGCAGGCCCTGGCCGGTGGTGTGGCCCGACTCCGCCAGGACTTTTTTGAGGCGTTCCTGGACCTGGGCCTCAAATTCCAGGATTCGGGCTTTCTTGCGTTTGGCCCAGGGGGTTTGCTCATAGAGCAGGCGCAGGCCGATATACAAGAGCACGCAGCCCACGAAGAGCTTGAAGTGGTGGGGATTCGGCAACCAATCCTTGCGAATCAAGGCTCCGAACCAGAGTCCCGGCAGGGTGCCCAGGATGGTGGCGCCGGCCACCGGCCAGTTCATGCGGCCCTCCCGGATAAAACGGTAGACCCCGCTGGGGATGGCCACGATGTTGAAGACCAGGTTGGTGGGAGAAACCGCCGGGCTGGTGAAGTTGAGGAAGCTCACCTGGAAGGGCAGCAACAGGAAGGCCCCGGACACCCCGGCCATGGAGGTGAAGGTGGAGACGACCAGGGCGATGAGAGGCGGAATGAGCGGGTTGACCTCCACGCCGGACACGGGAAAGACCATGACCACCTCTTGTGTAATTTTTCACAAGATTAGCCAAAATAGATACCGCTGTCAAGAATAAATTGGGGGCCGAGAGGGAAGGGGAAGAGGGGAGGGGTAATCTAAACACGTGCTATCTGCTGTTCATGCGTTCATCAAGGTGAGTTCGAAGATTTTCGCTATGTAGATCATATCTTCAACTATTTGAAAATAATTAGATGTTTTGCTAGTGGCAAGTGAGCGATGCTCTGGGCCTTGGCTCTCGTTCTGTTATTCTTTTTCTATATTGACCAACCTGTTGGCCCTATGTGACCAGCCAGAAAATTGTAAATCGGTGTAAGAAAGTCGAGCAAGTCCGTTTGCCCATTGAAGCGGAGCAGGGAGACGGCTAGGCTGGAACGAGAGGGTGGCGGAGTGACAAAGAGCGGTAAGGATTCGGGATAGATCGGACGGGCTGTGTTTGTGAGGGTTGATCGGTGCACGAAATTTCACTGGTGTTGTCAGAACGCCATACTGCGGAGAGGTGCAGGGATAAAGGGCGGTGAACTCGGAGGCATCCGGCAGGATGGCGGTACCAGGCTGGGGTTCAGATGGAGAGTGGTGGATCAGCGGCGAGCCAGATTTCAAGTATTCGATCAGAGTGAAATCTCGACCGGAAAGAGCCTTTCGGTAGGAGTCCAACGACTCGTGGTGTGGCCTGTGGCCATCGCGTAGGAGGTAAAAGTGCCGTCTGGGTGCGATCGACTCAGCTTCGGCAACGACCCAAGACAGGCCTTCCCGCAATACCCCCGGCTGAAGGGTTTGGTCGTTATCCTTGCGAGCCCGCCAGTAGGCTTGCAGATTGCCACTTGGCTCAGTGAGCGTGATAACAACGATATTACCCTTGTTCATTCCGCCCTTTCCTAAATCTAGACCTATAAACCAGTTGTTGTGGAAGCCAGGAAAGTCGTTCGGTTCAGTGATAAAGATACTGCCGTCGGCTTTGGCGAGAATCGCGATGGCGAGACCGTGGCGCGAATAGCGGGGGTCCGACGCGGTGGAGCAAAGTTGAAAGGCTGCCTTTTCCGAATCGAGATACCTCAGCCACTCAATGGCGGAGGTGGAGGGACGGTCACCCTTCTTTCCTTCGAGCGGGAAGAGAACAATCGACTTCCCTTGCGTGACGTCCTTCAGGAAATTTGTAATGCTATCACCTCCCTGAAGATCATCCAGGGAAGCCTTGCAGCGCCAGCTATTGAGAACCTTAACCACTTCTTCGCCGATCTCCATAGCAATCTGCGGCGAGCGAACAGCCTGAGACAGCACACCCAAATGGATGTGTGCCGGTATTGCCGCGTTTCCCGACCTTACCAAATTGAGCAGATTTTTTGACAGGCCAGGGGGTTCGATTATCCGGGCCAGGCTCGTGATTTGGTCACCGAAGCGGTAGGTAACGGCACTGGCGTGAAACTCGGCGGCGTAATCCGTATAGCGCACGATCTGCCGATCGGACAACGATCGGTTGAAGAAGTCAATCATTCCTTCGATACAAGCGATCATCGGCTCATGGCGCAGAACATCGGGATACTTGCCTTTGGTAAACAACTCGGCGGTGGAAAAGAAGGTGGGGGTTTTTGATCCAGGCTCGAAAACAAGCCTGGTAAGGCTTATGCCGATCAGAGTTTCGTCGTCCTGTTTTCCAAAAGCCACCCGCTGGAGCTTGTAGCCATTCCGGCAGGTGTAGGATGATCCCGGAACCTTAATTGCGGGCTTTACAGGGTCCCAAACCCGTATGGAGGTTTCGTGGATGTCGTAGTGAAAAGGACAGCGGGGAGATTCAAGACAGCGTTCGAGAACCTGTCTCCACATATCCGGAGTTGGCGTCCCGGGCAGGCGGTAGCATTCCCAAACCAGTTTGGTATCATTCATGGCCGTCCTCTGGCTCCATCATGATTTTCGGCCAGACTAAGGCGAGGTTCATTAAGTAGAGTATGGACCTTGCCCAGCGCTCGGACCGATGAAATTTCCGGGCATGAGCGAAGCGGTTCCGTATGTCATTCAGGGCGTAGAGAATCTGGAACACCTTAATCGGATCGTCATCCTCAAGGTAGATAAGTTTATCTTGCTTGGCTTGTCTAACTAGATCAATGAAGTTAACTTTCATATCAGCCTCACCAACGATTTTTTCCAGCTGTTGTTTAAGCTTTTCATGAGTGTTGGTGACGAAATCGACAGGTTTTTCGATCGGGGATTGCAATTCCACCCACTTGTGAAAGGATTCGCTTTTCTTGCTAGCGTCATATGCGACAGCAATAAGGGCTTTCTCGAAGAGGAGTTTCTCCTTCGGATTATCAAAGTTGAGCAACTCGGGAAGAACCTCGACTTTTTCGGTTTTGATTGCGTCTTTCTCGGGGGATTCAATCCTTTTCAGAATACCGGCTGTCTCAGTCTGCTGATCGCGCAACTCCTCTATAGACCGATTCTGGTTCGATGCCAAGTCATTGATGGACTCCAACGTCTCGCGGATTAGTTCGAGTTGATCGCTAATCCTACCTTGATCTTCACCGAGATCACCGACTGAACGGAATTCCTCAAACTCTTCGGCATCCGCCTCCTCTGGGGGCGGCTTTATTTCTGCGGGACGCTTAGTTTTTGGTCGACGTATGTCAAATATGTTGGCATCCTTTTGGAATTCCTCGACAAGGGCACTGTAGGTGGGCAAATCCTTCGGGTAGACCCAAACCTTTCGCGCTCCATCCCATTGACGACCAGCGATCTTCTTCGCCCGGTCCCGGTTCTCGGGATGGATGCGAACGAGAAAGTGATTGTCGTCTTGAGAAATTTCAATCGGACCAAACTTCTGGGCGTTGGTTGTAAAAGGCATGGTCATCTTCCAATCCTCCCTTGAAAACGACTGTATACTTTTCATTGCCGCGACAAGGATTTCATGCAATGCTGAGTTATCGCCTCCCTTCCTGAGTTTAATCCCCAAAAGGTTTCTCTTTTTGCAACCAAATCGTCTAGTGGGAGGCATGTTAACACAAATTTCCTTAAGAATTTATCCTTAATTTGCTGATCTTGGACATACCAATCCCCGTCGAGCAAATTCTTCGTAGGGGGGCACTATGAGCCCCAGGCCAGCACCTCCCGTTAATGGTGTCCCAGAAGAAAGGCTGAGGCGATATGCAAATACCAACTCCGGGTATGGTAAGAAACTTTGGCACCCATTTTGGACAAAAGATCGGTTTGACAGACTGGATCAGAGGCGTCGCTATCTGCTATATATGCGCCGCTTAAACAAAAATAATGGATTTTCGATATGGTGATCATAGTTGTATCGCAAACCGCATCGGCAGCTTAGATTTGCGGCTCCTGCCCCCAAAAAAAAAGCAGGGCCGTTGGCCCTGCTTTTTTCTTGCCTCAGTGAAAAGGTCTCTTACAAGCCCGGGAAGATCTTCACGGCGTTCATGGCCAGGTTATAGAGGCTGCCCGGGAAGATGCCGATGGCCAGGACCCCGGCGGCGGTGAGGGCCACTACCGCGGTTTGGGCCGGGGAGAAGACCACCGGGCCCAGGTCGGCCTCCGCCGGCTTCATATACATGAGCACGGTGATGCGGAGGTAGTAGAAGACCGACACCAGGGAGTTCATGACGCCGATGATGGCCAGCCAGATGTAGCCGGCCTGGACGGCGGCGGAGAAGACATAGAACTTGCCCACGAAGCCCGCGGTGGGGGGAATCCCGGCCAGGGCGAACATAAAGAGCGCCATGCTGGCTGCCAGGACCGGGTGCTGGGCCCCCAGGCCGGAGTAGTCGTAGATATTGATGTACCTATCCTTTTTCCGTCCCACCAGGATCACCACCCCGAAGGCCCCGAGGTTCATCAGGGTATAGGCCAGGAGGTAGTAGAGCAGGCTCACCGCGCCCAGCTGGTTGGCGGCCACCAGGGCCATCAGGAGATAGCCGGCGTGGGCGATGGAGGAATAGGCCAGCATGCGTTTGATGTTGGTCTGGGAGAGGGCCGCCACGTTGCCGATGGTCATGGTGGCCACGGCCATGACCCAAAGGACCATGGTCCAGTCCACCTTGATGGCCGGGAAGGCCAGGAAGAAGACCCGGGCGAAGGCGGCGAAGGCGGCGGCTTTGACGGCCACGGCCATGAACGCGGTCACCGAGGTGGGGGCGCCTTCATAGACGTCCGGGGTCCACATGTGGAAGGGAGCCGCAGCCACCTTGAAGCCGAAGCCGACGATGAGAAGACCGACGCCCAGGAGCACCAGGTAAGCCATGGCCGGGTCGGCGCCCAGGCGCAGGGGCAGGTCGTCGAGGAACAGGGTGCCCCCCGAGGCCCCGTAGAGCATGGCCATGCCGAAGAGCAGGAAGGCGCTGGAGAACGCCCCGAGGATGAGGTACTTCAACGCCGCCTCATTGGAGCGCAGGTCTTCCCGGAAGAGGCCCGCCAGGACGTAGACCGCAATGGACATGATCTCGAGGCCCAGGAAGATCATGATCAGGTGAGCCCCCGCGGCCATGAGCATCATGCCGACGGTGGCGAAGAGGATCAGGGCGTAGTATTCGCCCATGTTCTTGCCGTAATCTTCCAGGTACTGCCGGGAGATAAGCACCGTCAGGGCCGCGCCCAGGATGAAAATAAAATAGAAGAAAAAGGCGAAGTTGTCCAGGTAGACCATGCGAACGAAATCGGTGCCGGTACTGCCCCAGAGGCCGATGGTTTGGAACGCCGCCACCGCCAGGCCCGCCAGGGCGAGCCAGGAGAAGCAGACTTTCCGTCCTTTGGGGGAGAGGGCATCCAGTACCAGGATGAGGATGGCGGTCACCGTCAGCGTCAACCACGGCCCGATGCTGCTCAGATGGAAGCTGGGTATGGTGAAGGTCATTGCGCCTCCCCCTTAAACACGTGGGATTGGGACACATGCGTGGACTTGGCCTTTTCCATCAAGGCCAGGAAGTTCTCCGTCGATGCCTTGGTTTTGTCTAAAAAGGTGCTGGGGTAGACCCCGATCCAGACGATGAAGAGGATCAGGGGCGCAAAGATGGCGATCTCCCGCCAGGACAGGTCTTTAAGGTCTTTGTTCTTGTCGTTGGTCACCTTGCCGAAGATCACCCGCTGGAACATCCACAGCATGTAGCAGGCCGCGAAGATGACCCCGGTGGCGGCGATGACGGCGTAGAGCTTGTTGACCTGGAAGGTTCCCAGGAGGATGAGGAACTCGCCCACGAAGCCGTTCAACCCCGGCAGCCCGATGGAAGACAGGGTGACGATCATGAAGATAATGGCAAAGATGGGCATAGGGGTGCACAGGCCGCCGAAGTCAACGATCATCCGGGTGTGGCGCCGCTCGTAGATCATGCCGACGATCAAGAACAGTGCCCCGGTGGACAGCCCGTGGTTGATCATCTGGATGATGCCCCCCTGGACCCCGGGCATGGTGAAGGTGAACAGGCCCAGCATGACGAAGCCCAGGTGGCTTACGGAGGAAAAGGCGATGAGGCGCTTCAAGTCCTTTTGCATCATGGAGACCAGGGCGCCGTAGACGATGCCGATGATCGCCAGGATAGAAAACAGGGGCACGAAGTAGTGGGCCGCCTCGGGAAACATCGGCATGTTGAAGCGCAGGAAGCCATAAGTCCCCATCTTCAGGAGCACCGCCGCCAGGATGACCGAACCCACGGTGGGGGCTTCGGTGTGGGCATCCGGCAACCAGGTGTGGAAGGGGAACATGGGCACCTTGATGGCGAAGGCCAGGCCGAAGGCCAAAAACATCCAGAACTGCATATTAAAGGGAATCGACGTCCCGTACATTTTCAGGAGGTCGAAGGTGTACGTGCCGGTGGTCTTGCCGTAGTGGAAGTAGAGGACCAAAATGGCCACCAACATCAGCAAGGAGCCGAACATGGTGAACAGGAAGAACTTGATGGCCGCATAGACCCGGCGGGCCGGGTTGCCCCAAACCCCGATGAGCAGGTACATGGGGATGAGCATCACTTCCCAGAAGACGTAGAACAGGAAGAGGTCCAGGGAGACGAAGACGCCGATCATGCCGGCCATCAGGGCCAGCAGGCAGACCATGAATTCCTTGACCCGGTGCTGGATGTCGTCCCAGGTGGCCAGGACGCACAGCGGGGTGAGGAGGGTGGTGAGCATGATGAGCAGCAGGGAAAAGCCGTCGATCCCCACGTAGTAGCTGATACCGTATGTCGGCAGCCACTCCCGGCGCTCCACGAACTGCATGGCCGCGGTCTGGCTGTTGAAATTAAACCAGAGGGGCAGGGAAACCACGAACTCCACCAGGGAGATGGCCAGGGTGGCGATCTTGAGACCCTTGTGGCGCTTCCGGTCCAGGATCAGCAGGATCCCTATCCCGACGATGGGGAGGAAAACCAGAATGGAGAGGATGGGTAGTTGCATGTGCCCCCCCTAACGTCCGATGAGATAGCCGGTGACGAGCACCGCGCCGATGAGGATGGCCAGGGCGTAACTTTGGACAAACCCGGTCTCCAGTTTTCGGAGGTGACTGCTCAGCCAACCGACGGTAGTGGCGCTGCCGTTGACCGCGCCGTCAATGATGTTTTCGTCCACGCCGTGCCACAGGAAGTCGGAGCCGTTCTTGATGGGCTCCACCACCGTGGCGTCATAGAGCTCGTCCACGTAGTACTTGTGATAAACCAGGTTATAGATAAACGGGATTTTCGCGGTGATTTTCTCCGGCAGGTCGGGGCGCTTCAGATACATTTTGTAGGCCATGTAGATCCCGGCGCCGGCCACCGCCATGGCAAACATCATCATGGTGATTTCGAACCAGGCCGGGGCGTGCACCTCGTGCACCAGCGGGGTAATGGACGGGGCCAGGAACTCCTTGAATTTGTTGGCGCCTTTGATGATGGGGAAGCCCACCAGGCCGCCCACTACCGAGAGCCCCGCCAGGGTCATCAGGGGTATGGTCATCAGCGGCGGGGACTCGTGGGGATGCACGTGAGGATCCACCCGGGACTCGCCGCAGAAGGTCATGAACACCGCCCGGAACATGTAGAAGGCGGTGATTAAAGCCGCCACGGTGGCGATGCCCCAGAAGACGTAATGGCCGCTCACCAGGGAGTGGAACAGGATCTCGTCCTTGCTGAAGAAACCGGCGAAGGGGAAGATCCCGGCGATGGCCAGGGTGGCCAGGAGGAAAGTCCAATAGGTGATGGGCATGTGCTTTTTCAGGTTGCCCATCTTGCGCATGTCTTGTTCGCCGTGCAGCCCGTGGATGACGGAGCCGGAGCCCAAGAAGAGGAGGGCCTTAAAGAAGGCGTGGGTCATCAGGTGGAAGATGCCGGAGGTAAAGGCCCCCACGCCACAGGCCAGGAACATATACCCCAACTGGCTGACGGTGGAGTAAGCCAGGACGCGCTTGATGTCGAATTGGGTCATGCCGATGGTGGCTGCAAAGATGGCCGTCAGCGCCCCCACCGCGGCCACGACGGTCAGGGAGATGGGCGCTAAAACGAAGAGGGTGCTGCACCGGGCTACCATGAAGACGCCGGCGGTGACCATGGTGGCCGCATGGATCAAGGCGGACACCGGGGTGGGGCCTTCCATGGCGTCGGGCAGCCAGGTGTACAGCGGCAGCTGGGCCGACTTGCCGATGGCCCCCAAGAACAGGAACAGGGTGATGGCGGTGATGACGCCGGAGCCCACCGGGTACTTGGCGGCCAGGGGGAAGACTTCCGTGAAGTTCACTGACCCGAAGGTCCAGAAGATCAGGAAGATGCCCAA
>JAHIKF010000008.1 GCA_018897875.1 Pseudomonadota bacterium
AGCCGCCAACACCTTGTAGCCGCACTTCCTCGCCGGCCGGCACCCCCGCTGAGGATCATGACCTCTATCTGGATAAACTACCAGCTTGCCAAGATCCTGCTCATCATGTAAATTATGTTTAAGGACGACCTGAGTAGTTACCAATGTTCTTGAGTCTCAAATTCCTCGGCCGCGGCGCCTTGCTTAATCTCTGGCTTCATCATCCTCTGCGCTCCTATTATACCGGATTAATCCCCTGTCTTTGCCCCGGGCGGCGGCGGGGAAAAACCCTCCGGCCATTGGGTGGTCTCATCCCAAATTGACTGCTCGAAATTAAAAGCCTTCGCTTCTCGTAAATCTGTCCCCTGGATTTTGGCCCCCTGGAGGTCGGCCATCTCGAAAGACGCCCCCTGGAAGTTGGATCTCCTGAGGTCGGCCCTCATAAGCTTGGCTCCCCTGAAGTCAGCCCCATGGAGGTTGGCATTATAGATGGATGCCTTCTGGAGGTTGCTTCCATAGAAAACCGCTGCCTGGAGGTTGGCTTTTTTGAGGAATCCCCCCCTGGAGGTTGGCTTCCGTGAAGACCGCCCCTTGGAGCTTGGCATTGAAGAGTTTCGCCCCCTGAAGATTGGAACGCATAAAGACAGCCCCCTGAAAGTTGCCCTGCGGCAAGTTTGCTCCCGCCAGATGGGTTTCACTTAAATCCAGACGTTGCTCGGTCATCATTACTTCCAACCTGGGCTTCGCCGATTGGACCCAGGTCTTTGGCGAACCCTCTTTGACTGGGGCGCTGTTGGATCGCCTGACCCACAAAGCGCACATTGTCACCTGTGACTGGGAAAGCTTCAGGCTTCAAGAGAGTTTGAAAGTCAAAGGCGGAGTTGTGGCCAAAGAGAAACCGGGGGGGACAAGCCTTGGCCGGTAGAAAGTTCAAGGCATAATGGTAGGGCGTGCTCGGCCTGCCCGCATATTTGGGGTGCCGCCAGGCCGAGCACGCTTTGCCCCGACCGGCGGGCTTGCCTATCACCAACGGTGGCACCAACATTAAATCGAAACCATATGACAAAGGGGGGTCAATTTTCGGTTGTCGCGAGGGGTCATTTTTCGGTTGCCATTTACAAGTACCTGGGCGACGGTCTTAATGAAATCATTCTTAACCGTGAATCGGTCTTTTAGATCCGCCACCCGACCCATGCTAATCCAATATCCCCAAGTCTGATAACAGAGGTAGGCCAAGAAAAGAATAGAAAGGCAAAACAGCGAAACAAGCACGATTTTCCGTGATTTCGGTAGGGACGCAAGCCGCTTCTGCATGGCGCACTTGTCTGGCGACCACTTAAATTCAGTCATGCTTTAATTATTTTTATCGGAAGAAAGGACCAGCTAATATTATATGCCTAGTGGATGCGATCATCTGACGCCGAATCATCTGGGGGATATTTTCCGACACCTAGCCGGGAGATATTTCACTCCAATAAGATCGCTACTGGCCGGCCCGCCTGATTTGCAGAGCCCGCGGGGTGACCCCCAATTTACGGGCGGCTCGTTGGATATTCCCCTCTTCTTCCGACAACGCAATCCTGATCAAGGTTTCCACCACCACTTTCCTGATCTCTTTGAGCCCCAGACCTAAATGGATGGCACGGCGCATGGTATGCTCCAACCTCAAATCACACCAATCCTCAGACTCATCTTCGACCGAAGGCCGTTCATCCTCGGGAATATCTCCCACGGTAATAGGACCGGGACTGACATAGCTTAACAACATGCGGGTGGTTAGTTGCTTAAGTTCCCGCACATTGCCGTGATATTCCCGGGTCAGCAACCAGGCCTGGACCGCCTCATCCAACTCCGGAGTATCCTCGGGTCTCAGGAGGTGGATAAAATGCCGGGCCAAGGGCACGATATCCTCGGGCCGCTCTTGTAAGGCGGGCAGGTGACAGGTTATCGTGGCCATCCGGTAATACAGGTCCCGTCTGAACTCCCCGCGCAATACCTTCTCCATGAGGTTCTGATTGGTGGCGCACACCAGGCGGAACCTGGTATCATGCCAAGAATTGCCTCCCACCCGTTTATAGGTGCCCTCTTGGATGACCCGAAGCAACTGGGCTTGGAGAGTCAAGGGCAACTCCCCAACTTCGTCCAGGAATAGGGTCCCCCCGTTGGCCAGGGCAAAGGCTCCGTCTCGAGACGATACCGCCCCCGTAAACGCCCCCCTCTCGTGCCCGAAAAACTCACTTCCTGACAGCTCCGGCACAATGGTGGCGCAATCCAGGATAATAAGTTTGCCTTTGCCGGGCCGGGAGTCCAAACTGTGGATCAGCCTGGCAGCCAGTTCCTTACCCGTGCCAGTTTCTCCCTCCAGCAGCACCGAGGCTTCGGTGAACTGGGCCGCTTCCACCAAGCGTCTCAGAATGGCTAGCCAAACGGAGCTCTTACCTACCAAATTATCAGTGATCAGGGGTGAGTTGATCAGGCTCTCGATGCTTTCCCAGCGTTCAATCCTGGCTGCTAATTTCTCGGCCGGGCTGTTCATGCGATCCCAAACGAAAATATCGGCGGCGCCGGCCTGAAGTAATCGCCAGATCTGGGTAACCGGCAGGTTCGTGCGTTTTATGGCTATGCCTACAATTCGAGAGCTATTTGGTTGGCCGGCTTGCCGTAAAAAATCGAGCACCCCCGAGGTTACCTCATCGAAGAAGAGGATGCCCGCAAATGACCGGGCATTCGCAGCAAACGGCACCAGTTCTAACCTGTGCTTCCGCAAGGTATTCATCATGCCGTCGGTAGAAGCTGGGCTATCCTTGGTTAGGAAGTGGTACCAAACTTTCAAAGGAAATTCCTTTGGGGCATCCTCGACAATCAAAGTCGGGATTTTAGAGGAGACTGAAGACGTATGAATGAATCGAAATCCACAGGTCTTGTCGATAAACCGATGATGCAGCCAGAACACCGGGGCGTTGGGTGGAGATGAGTGCAATCCATTCGCACCCGTCATATTCTTCTAGTCTTGGCGAACTCGAATAGCATACTCCCCAGAATGTGTCAATCATTTTGAGACACCCGGTCTAAGAAATTAGTGTAGCGGTTTTATGCTCCTCCTCATCCTTGCCGGGGGGATTGGTCCAGGCCGACCTGGGCAACGCTTGGGGGACTGGCGGGTTATGTACAAAGCGTTCCGGATTAGCGGCGTAAGCAGCCTGCAGGACTTCCTGCCAAGCCGCAATGACGGTCTCGTGACGGTCTCGGTGCGGTGGTAATGCACGGTCTCCGGAGTTCATAAGGCGATAGCATAGTGGCGGTGTAGGGTGGTGTACCAGGGAATAAACGTGCGGCAAAACCTCCAGCTAACCTCCAGGGAGCCATCCAAAAAACCGAATAATATAGACCTCACTATGCACCTGGTAGCATGTACCTGCCCTCTGTACGTACCTCAAATAAATAAAATTGGTAGTCGAGATCAGCTTGCCATGATCGACAATTATCACCTTACCCGGAAAAATGCCAGATAATATCCGCATATCTTGCACTAACATCTGTAGGGAGGATAGGACCTCACCCGCCGGGGACACCGGCACCCTGAGATGCGCCCCCAGACCTCCCTCCCGGAACGATAAATCTACGGCGCACAGGGCCACTCACAGCCCCGCCACGGCCCGCAAAGGGGGACCCAAGGGGAAGTTACAGGGGGGCCTGTGAAATTCTTAAATCACCCCTGCCAGCCCCGCCAACCGGCCACATTTTGCTTATAAAATTTTTAGACCTGGGTCGCATCTTGGGGGGGCATTTTCTGCTGGGTTTTTCCCTGGGGAAAAAAACCAATGAATGATTTTTTGATAAAAATTGCCGGCCTTGGCATTTAGCATGAGGGGGGTGCCGGAGTCCCTTTCCCTTTCCGTGTTCCCGGCTGTGGGGCAGCAGTACCCCTCTCATCCAGGCCAGGGCAGGAAGGGCCGGGCCGGTCGCTGCTGTACCGTGGCGCGGGGGCGCTGGGTGAAGGGGCGTGGGGGTCCAGGCAGGGCAGGCTCAGGCAGCCACGAGTACAGGCACAGCGCAGAGCAAGCATGGACAAGGCCAGCAAGGGCACCCCGCGGGGCGGCTGGGCCTGACCGGCGGGGACGGGGTGGTGGCCGGTTCGTTGCGCTCCGGTGGTGGTGGCTCCGGTAGGGGGCAGGGGCCGCGGCAGCCCCAGGGTGACCACGCGTGGGCGTGGGTGCGTGGGCGCAGGAGGGGGTGTCCTGGCGCTGGGCCAGGGATCGGTGGTTGATGAGTACACATGGTGCGGGGTGCGCGTCAGGAGGGGCAGGGCCGGCGCCTGGCGGGGCGCCAGAGGCCGGCGGGCAAGAGGCAGGATAGGGCCAGGGGACGGCCAATCACTTCAGGGCGGGCCTCTCATGGGTGCAGGTGGCGGCGGGCCCCACATGGCCGCGGCGGGCCGAGGGAGACGCTGGTGGTACGCCTGCGCTCTGGGCGCAAGGCTTGGGTTAGCGAACCATCATGTCCGACATTGACGGTATAATTTACAATGTCGGATGACTTTTATTGCAGATATGAAAAATATCTCAACTACCAATTTTTTTTATTTAAGGTGCTGAGGGCAGATAGCGCCACCCCATACCAAGGCTGATCAAAGTGGGCACTATGGTTTCTTATCATGCCCGGAGATGGTATGTTCATGTGGCCATGGCCTTTCCCCTGGTGCACCGCTACCGGGCGCTGCTGGCCGGGGGGTCATAGGCTTCCCAGAAATGTGCCATCTACTCGCCGAGAATCGGGTAGGCCCGAGAATTGAGTGCGAAAATAAGATTTCTTCAAAAAAATGTGTTATCTTGTGCCCGTACTGGTCCCTACGAGAAGAACTGGCTTCGATAAAAGGGTCGGTTAGGAGCCTCCCCTCGGGCCAAGAGGTCCAAAAAACCTCGTTGGGACAGAAACAGCTATGGACGCGGCATAATCTCGCCTTAGAAGTTTTACATTGGCCAATTCGAAAAATCAGGATAGACGCATATGGAGGATCACCTGAAAAACGGCGCTTCCCGCATAGATAAAGCGCAAAAATCGATCAGTATCCCTGGGCGCGAAGAGATTATTGCCATCCTGAACAAGATTTTGGAAGAGGACTTTGAGATCGATCCCTCCATATTGAAGCCTGAGGCCTCCCTCCGTGATGATCTTGACCTCGATAGTTTAGACGGAGTCGACCTCGTAGTCGCCATTGAAAAGAAGTTTCGATTCCGCGTGGATGAGGAAGAAGCCAGGTCAATTCGCACCTTAAATGATATTTATGAATCCGTAGACCGCCGTCTCCGACAAATCGCCGAAGAACAGCCCTGAGTGGCTAATGCATCAATTTAAATTTAGAGTTTAGGCCGAAGATGCAAACCCAAGGTGGTACTTCCCGGCAAATAAATCGCTGGACTGGTAGGACCAGGGGGGGGTATCTCGGCAACTGGATATTTGTTAATTTACTCCGAGTCGGCGGTCCATGGCTCGGCTATTTCTTTTTAGTTCCAGTAACTTTCTATTATCTCCTTTTCGCATCTCAGGCTGTCAAGGCATCTCAAACTTATTTACGGCGACTGGGTTATAAGCTCGAGTCCGGGTTTGAGCGGTGGTGGCTCACGTACAAGCATTTTTACTCCTTTGGACAAAGCCTCTTGGATCGCATTGCCATCATTGCAGGAAATGCCTCAAGATATGCCTTTGTGTTTGAAGGACAACATCATATAGAAACCGCCTTGGCCGAGGGAAAGGGGGTTCTTATCATCAGCGCTCATTTCGGGAACTGGCAGGCAGCAGCTCATCTTTTAGGCACATTGAACGTGCCCGTGCATATTGTTGCTTATGATAACGAGGTGGCGCCTATCAACCAACTCTTTGCCAAGGCCTTAAAGAAAAGGCTTTTTTCTGTTATTTCCCTGGACAATGACGCTGCCAGTTTAGAGATTATAACCGCATTGAAGCGGGGGGAAATTGTCGCTATGCACGCGGATAGAAGCATCGGTGATAAGCATAGTGTGCGGCTAAATTTTTTAGGGTCCCCAGCCAATTTCCCTTCCGGTCCTTACACTGTGGCGGCGCTTAGTGGCGCTCCCCTTATCCATACCTTTGCCGTGAGACGGCAAGTTTGCTCCTATCATCTTTATGCCTATCCTTCCCAGCAGCTGGCTTTTGGCAGTCGCCAGGACCGGCCCAAACAATTGGAGCAATGGGTTTCATTGTTTGTCCAGCGACTGGAAGCGCATCTAAAAAGTTATCCTTTCCAGTGGTGCAACTTTTATGAGTTCTGGGAAGGACCGCTCTCCCCCTCTTCTTTGAGGAAAGGACACCTTGAGAAAGAATAAAGTCTTACTGATTTCTCCTAATACGGAAACGGCTCCCATGCCTGTTTATCCGCTCTCCCTGGCGAGGCTGGCCAGGGCGGTTGAAACCAGAGGAGATCAGGTCAGGCAATTTGACCTTCTGGTTCATGGGAACCATCAGTTGCCTGGAGTTCTGCAAGAGTATCAGCCTAATCTGGTAGCCCTCTCGCTACGCAACCTTGATAATCTCGACACCACGGCCTATCGCTCTTACCTCTCGAGTTATCGGGAAATTATGAACATTATCTGCTCGCATACCCAGGCCCCCGTGGTCTTGGGAGGTAGTGGCTTTTCCCTGCTGCCCCACGAGTTGCTCCAGCGTTTGGATGGCAACCTCGGGGTAATCGGGCCGGGAGAGGGAGCCTTGAGCGCCATTCTTCAGGCGCTGGATGAAGGTGCAAGTTCCTTTCCCCAGATTCTTAACGGCACTGAATACAATGATGGCGCTTTTCAGAGCCGGCATGAACCGGAATTGGTGGAATACTATTGGCGCTTTGGTGGCATGATTGGCCTTCAAACCAAGAGAGGTTGTCCTCGTCACTGTTCCTACTGCACTTACCCTCTGATCGATGGCAACCGAACCAGGTATGCTGAAATACCTGCGTTAGTAGAGGAGATCGAACTCCTGGTCCGGAAAATGGGAGTAACCTATTTTTACTTTGTTGATTCGGTCTTTAACCAGGACCGAGAGCATGAGTTGGCGTTCGCCGAGGAAATTCTCAGGCGCGATCTGGCGATTAGATGGTGTGCCTTTTTTGCCCCCTCCGGACTTGACCGGGAATATCTGAAAGTTCTTAAGAAAAGTGGGCTCACCCACGTGGAATTCGGAACTGAGGCCATGTGTGACCGAATGCTCTCTTCCTATAAAAAAGGATTCAACACTGCAGAGGTTGTCCACAATTCCAGCCTGGCCAATGAACTCGGGCTTCATGTTTGCCACTATCTTCTCTTCGGCGGGCCGGGGGAGGCGCCGGATACCGTCCGGGAGACCTTGACCCATGCAAGGAAGCTTTCAGATTGCGTATTCTTCCCTTTCGTGGGGGTGCGGATTTACCCCGGTACAGACGTATACTTGCAGGCCTTGAATGAAAATCAGGTTCAGGTGGATAGCGATTACTTTGCTCCCATATTTTACAATCCAGAGGGCTTTGCACGCGAGGCCATTTGGGAAATGTTGCGCCGCGAGACCGAAGGTTTGACTAACTGGCTCTTCCCGTCTAAGTATGAAGACATCAGCAGAATCTTGAAACGGTTGCGGCAGCGAGGATTGAAAGGTCCGCTCTGGGAGTATTTGCTGCAAAACTAAGGGGATTGAAAGATTTGAACTTTCAACTGGAAGAACTTCTGCCGCATCGACACCCCATGCTGATGCTGGATAGCATTCTTGAGGCCAGCACTGGCCGCCTGTTGGCGGAAAAGGTTTTTCAGCCTGATGATTATGGAGTGTCAGAGGGCCACGTTCTGGCAGGCGCACTTATCGAAACCATGGCTCAGGCTGTGGCTGCCATTCAGGGTTTGGCGGCGGCATCTCGGGGAGACCTGCCTCCTAAAGGGATGCTGGTAGGCGTGGAAGGACTTACGGTGTTGGCGCCGGTGAATTTAGGTCGGCACCTCGGAATTCTCGTGGAGATCACTCGACAATTGCGTCCCTTTATCATGGCTGACGGTTCCATTTTTCAGGACGGAACTTTAATAGCCAAAGGGTGTCTAAAGTTTTTCGTCGAGGGCGGCCCCAATGAGGCTTAGACGAGGCCGCAGACCCAAAGGTAGGTACCTGGAACACCAGGTTCCAGTCCGGGTCAGATTCAATGAAGTGGATTCTCTAAGCATTGTTTGGCACGGGCATTTCCTCAAATATTTTGAAGATGGCCGTTGTGGCTTTGGGGAGCGCTACGGCATCGGTTATTTGGACCTGCTCAAAGCCGGGCTCTTGGTTCCCGTGGTTCACGCCTCCTGCGACCATTTTGAGCCAGCCAGGTTTGGCGATGAATTAATCGTCACCACCAGGCTCTATGAACTGGAAAGCTCCAAGATTTTCTATTATTATGAGGTGAGCCGGGCATCCGATGGCTCCATCCTGGCTGCCGGCAGGACTATCCAGGCCTTCCTGGACCAGGAACTTAACCTTATTCTCACCTTGCCCGACTATATGAGGTCATTCTACGAGCGCTGGAAAGACCACATGCTGGTGTCCGATGGCTGAACCTTGCGCAATCATAGGTCTGGACCTGATAAATGCCCTGGGGGCAGGCCCGGATGCGGTTTGGGACGAGATGATGGCATATACTTGCGGTATCCGGCCTCTTAATCGTTTCGACCACGGTAGATACCGGTCCGATATGGCCGCGGAGATCCCCGGGCCCTTGCTGGCCCAACTTCGGGATGAGGCGGGGGAAAGGCATTTCTCATTAGCATACAGCATAGCCAGACGCGCGGTCCATGGAGCCTTGGAAGCAGCATTTGGGGAACAGAGAAGCAACACCCCTCGCCGGGTAGGCCTGGTGTTGGCCACGACCAAGGGGGATATCCCGGAGTTTGAACGCCAGGTCCAGAACCGGGAAGTTCCCGCCAAAGGACGCTACAATCCTTACCTTCTGGCCCTGGAACTGGCTCGAGACCTGAAGCTTGAGGGTCCGGTGCTGGCAGTTTCAGGGGCGTGTGCTACCGGACTCCTGGCAATGATCCATGCCGTTCGCCTGGTCCAAAGGGGGGGCGCGGAAGCGGTAGTAGCTGTGGGAGTAGACGTTCTGTCGGATTTTGTCCTCTCCGGTTTTAGCAGCGTTGGCGCTCTGGCCCCTGAACCATGCCGCCCATATGACGAAAAGCGAAACGGCCTTTCCCTGGGTGAAGGTGCCGGCGCGGTAGTCCTATCGCCCCGGGGAGCTTTCCCTCAAAAGGAATTGGCTTTGATCAGCGGTTGGGGAGTTGCTAATGACGCCCGGCACATTACCGCCCCTTCGCCCACCGCCAACGGTTTGATCCAGGCCCTGCGTCAGACCATGGCTATGGCCTGCTTAGAAGTGGACGAAGTGCATTACCTCAACGCTCACGGCACCGGCACCATTTATAATGACGCCATGGAGGCCAGGGCAATTCACCAGGTTTTTGGCGAATCCCCGCCGCCAGTAAGTTCCATGAAAGGATATTTCGGACATACCCTGGGTGCTGCAGGTATAATCGAGGCCGTTTTAACGGTCGTAGCGTTGAGGCGCAAGACTGTTCCCGCCTCCCTTGGCCTGGAACACCCAGGGGCAGACATCCCCATTCAGCCTCTAAGAACTCACCTCCACCGAACCCCCTTGACCCATGCCCTTACCATTAAAAGCGGCTTCGGTGGCATTAACGTGGCCTTGTCCCTAAGCGCCTTGCCTTTGCTATGAGTTCATCAATGGTCATTTCCTTGTTCGGCTATATTGATGCCACCGGTTGGGGTGGCAAGGAAGGGTCACACCGGTGGGACCATTCTCAGGGCCAGTTGGCACAGGCGCTGCGATGGCGGATGGTTTCCGGAAGTGCCCACGATCGGTTTGGGCGCATGGATCTTCTGTCGAAGTATGTAAGTGTCGCGGTGGAAATGTTGGGTCTCCCCTTGCTTGGGAAACAGGATCTCCGTCTAGAGACGGCGATGGTTATGGGCACTATGGTTGGGTGCTATGGGGCGGACCTGGATTTCTATCGGGGGATCCTTCAGGGGGATGGCCCTTCACCTACCATGTTCGCCTACACCCTGCCCACCATTGCCCTGGGCGAAGTCGCGATCCGCCACCGCCTGGGAGGGGCCAGTTACTGCTTTATGGCCGGCGCAGACAGCGGATTATTGGCCCTTTGGGAGAGCGTCAAGTTGTTGCAAGCCGGCGAATGCCAGAAGTGCGTTTGTATAATGGCAGACGTCTTGTCCCAGCATGCTGAGATGATAGCCAGGAACATAGATCCAGCGGGGAAAGCCCTGACAGAATACGCTTACGCTTTTCTACTGGAGCGCCATGGCCATGCGCAAGCATGCGAACACCCCTCCATGGCCAGGGTCGCTATCACTTCTGGTGCCGATGGAACTGACTCCACTGAATCCTGGAAAGTTCCAGATAGCCTGATAGGCTTATTGAGGGAGGGAAGACCCGGGCGCCTTGATCTGGCTTCTCCTCCGGCTTCCGGCATAAAGGAGATTCTTTCAATTATTCGCTGTTCTCCAGTAATTTAAAAGGCACTCAATGCATCAACTTATAAGCGATTTAAAGGTAAAAATTGTTGATATTCTGAATTTGGAAGATGTCTCCCCAGAAGACATTGACGAGGCTGCGCCTCTTTTTGGAGAAGGCTTGGGGTTAGATTCTTTGGATGCCCTTGAATTAGTGGTACTGGTGGAAAAAGACTACGGTATTAAGATCACCGATATCGAAGTAGGACGGCAGGCTTTTGCTTCCGTCAATACGCTGGCCCGGTTTATCCTTGAAAAACAGGGGAAATAATGTCCTCCCGCATCATCGTCACCGGCATGGGTGTTGTCTCCGCCCTGGGCTGGACGCCGACCGCGATCTGGCAAGCTATGGAAGCAGGTTATAGCGGCCTTGGACCCTTGACCCTGTTCGCCTCCCCCCGCTGCGGACATTTCCCGGTGGGGCAGGTCCAGGGTGACCCAGCTCAGTCCAGCGGCCTGAGCCGGGGCTCCCGCAGCGACCATCTTGCGGCCTACGCCGCCAGTATGGCCTTTTTGGATGCCGGGTTAGACAAGGTTCCTGCCACCATCAGGAAAAGCATCGGCCTGGTTCTGGGTGGCACCACTGGCGGGATGCTGGACACCGAGTCTTTCTTCTTGAGAGTAGTCCGGGAAGGTTTCGTTGAAGGGTCCCTGCTGCGGCACCACGAATGTTGCCACCCAGCCAATGCCACAGCTGAACTTCTGGGGCTCAATGGCTTCCGTGCTACTCAATCCACCGCTTGCAGCTCGGGACTTATGGCTATTGCCACTGCCTGTGACGTCCTTAAAGCTGGTGAAGCCGAAATCATGCTGGCTGGAGGAGTAGACTCTTTAACCAGGCTCACTTTAAATGGTTTCGCCTCTTTGCTGATAATTGCCCCTGATGGCTGTCGTCCTTTCGATGCCAGACGCACCGGCATGAGCCTGGGGGAAGGAGCTGCGGTCCTGGTCTTGGAAAGGGAAGAAACGGCCTTGGCAAGGAAGGCGCCCATGCTGGCTGAAATAGGTGGATTCGCCCATACTTGTGAGGCTCATCATCCTACTGCACCCACCCCTGATGGTGCCGGAATCTACCAGGCTATGGCCTTGGCCTTGCAGCGCGCCGGTCTCACCCCGGCCGACGTGGATTATGTCAATGCTCATGGCACCGGCACCATCGACAACGACCTGGCCGAAGGACGGGCCTTGAGCCGCCTGTTTGGTGAGGCGCCCCCCCCCATCTCATCTACCAAGCGCTTTTTCGGACACACCCTGGGTGCCGCCGGGGCCATCGAGACCGTGGTGTGCATTTTAGCCTTGCAGAATCAAAGGGTGCCAGGAACTCTTGGACTGCTCCACCCCGATCCGAAGATACCCATCAAACCGCTGCTTGCCCCCGTGAGCGCCACAGTCAAAACCGCGCTCAATAACTCTCTGGGCTTCGGGGGGGCCTGCTCCTCCTTGGTTATCGGCCAGGTGGGCTTTGGAAGGAATGGAGCCGTGCAAGATGACCGACCCTGACCGCGACGCGCTGGCCATCCTGGGCTGCGGCTCCATTCGCCCTGATAGAAACCTGGAACTGTTGCCTTTGCCGGCTGAGATGGGGGGAGGGGCGGTCTACGCCCACCTGTGCCCCCAATCCCTGGGCAAGGGAGTGATTCCCTCGGGGGTTTATAGAAAGGTGGGGCGAGCTCAGAAGATGGTGCTGCTGGCCGCACATAAGGCTCTGGAGGAATTCCCGCTCTCCCCATCGGCTCAGGATCAATCTGCGGTGTGCCTGGGGACCGGGTTTGGCGAACTGGGAGAGACCTTGCTTTTCCTGGAAAACCTGGTGCGCCTTGAGGAGCGGGAGCCCAAGCCGACCCGGTTCGCCAACTCGGTTCACAATTCCCTGGCTTCCCAGGTGGCGATTAATTTCGGCCTCAAAGGCGAAAACCATACCCTTACCCAGGGACCGATATCCTTCGAATTGGCCCTGTGGCAGGCCGCAGTGTTGCTGCAAACCGGCCGGGCTGGCCATGTTTTGGTCTGCGGGGTCGATGAACTCACGCCTTTCCTTGGCTTTCTCGGGGTCGAGTGCGGGTTTTGGGGCAAAGAGGATCCCCCTGACCTTCAGGAGATAGAAAGAACCGGCCACAACCACCGGCCCCGCCCCGGAGAAGGGGCGGCCGCTTTCGTGCTGGGACTCAGAGGTGCGGCTCCTGCAAAAGGCCTTCTTCCCTGTGTTCATACCATCAAAGTGCAGCCCTTGGAATTGCGGCAGGGGCAGATTATTGATCCGATGGCGGAACTAAAGTTCGTAATGGATGCCCTTGCCGATAAGGGCGTCTCCCTCGGGAACCTCGACCTCATTATCCTTGGGGCTAATTGCTCGGGCCAGTTGGAGACGCTGTATCAACCAATATTACAGCTTATTTTTCAGGATATTAGGAAAGAGATTGGCGTTATCTCTTACAAGACTTTATGGGGCGAATTTTCCACCACCCCGGCACTGGGTCTGGGCCTGGCGGTGGACATCCTCCGGACCGGGAAGATTCCTCCCTGGGTTATTCCTGAGAAAAAGCCTCCTCCGGTTCTTAAGAATATCCTCATGTACCAGGTGTCGCCCCTGGGGTTCCATAGTTTGTGCCTGGTAAGGATATGAGCCGGTTCCAGATGGCAACCATCGCAGTTGTCGTCCTTGCGACGGCCACCGGCGCCTTGGCCCCGGATCCTCTCCGGTGGTGGCTTTGGGGGGGACTTGCCGCTGCGTACCTGGCGCTGGTGGGTTTGGGGGTAACATTTAGCAGTTGGGGGCTTTTCGGACCGGCTATCTGCCTCGGCAGGCCGGGCGGCATGCGCGTAAGTCTCACATTTGATGACGGACCGGATCCCGCCAGCACTCCCCGATTGCTGGAAGTTTTGGAGCAACACCAGGTCAAGGCGGCATTTTTCTTGATCGGCCGGCATGCGGAAAGGCACCGCGCCTTGGTGCAGGCCATAGCCGACAAAGGGCATCTGGTGGGGAATCACACCTACCGCCATGCCTGGTGGACCAATTTTTTATGGGGCGACAGATTAGATCGGGAAATTCAGCGGGCCCAGCGGGTGTTCCAGGACATCCTGGGAACTGCGCCCCGTTTTTTCCGCAGCCCCATGGGCCTGACCAACCCACAGTTATTCGGAGCCCTGAAACGTATCGGCCTCCGGTTCGTGGGTTGGGATCTTCGAGGTCTGGACCAGCGGGCTGGCGCGGCGGCACCGGTTATTCGCCGGCTCGCGCACCGATGCCGGGACGGCAGTATAATCCTGCTGCACGATGGGGGAGCCAATCCGCAAGTCCTGGTGGACATCGTCCATACCATCATTCCGGCCCTGCGTAATCAAGGTTTTACTTTTGTGCGGCTTGATGAATCCCTATCCCTGCCTGAAAAGGAAAACTAATTTAATGCAAGTAATCCGTACCTGGTTCCTGATAGCTTGCCTGGTTGGGCTAATTTTAGGAAACACCGCGAGTGCGGGCGCGGCTGAAAAGCCCGGTCGGAAAGGTCTGGCCAAGGAAACAGCCGCAGTGAGGAAATCCGCGCACAAGCTCTCCCCAGAGGAACTGGCCCAGCTTCTGGAGCGTATTGAAAAGAAGCTGGGCAAAATCCAATCACTCTACACCGATTTTATTCAGGAAAAGCACCTGGAAATTTTCACCCGGCCGGCAGTAGCTAAGGGGCGGTGCATTTTCCAAAACCCCGGAAAGATGCGGTTTGAAATCATCGAGCCATTCCAGTCAGTCCTCATCGTCAACGACAAGGCCGTCGCTAAATATGAACTGGTAGAAGGTAAGTGGCAAAAACTCCAATCCAGCCAGCAGCAACTGGTGCTGTTGATCATCGACCACATCACTTTGTGGTTGCAGGGGCGGCTGCGAGGTAAAGAGGATATTTATGCAATTTCGGCGGAAAAGGGGGAAACCACCAAAGTGATCCTGACCCCCAGGAACGAGGGGTTCAGAAAACACCTGACAGCCATTGAGCTGGTTATGAACCGGGATGAATCCGGGATCAGGCAGATCATTCTCCGGGAACCAGGGCCAGATTACACGGTGGTCACTTTTATCAACGACCGGCGGAACCTGGCGATACCCCAGGAAGTATTCAACACCAATAGTCCCGAGCCCCCCCCGATTCCGGATGGATTGGCTGCACCATGATCCGGGCCTTTCTTTTTCTTATGCTCCTCGCCCAGTTGGCTCCTGGTTGCTGCTCGGTGTCCAAACAGCCTGGCCAGCCTCTGGAAGACCCGGTCCTGTCCCAAGGGCTGCGTCAGAACCTGGAGAGGCTTTATCCCCATTCCTTCCAAGTCAGCCATCGGTGCATTCTCGAGGCTGCCGGCCGGCAGTTTGTCCTGGAAGGTTATCTTCGCGTCAATGAACCCGAGAGCTTCAGGCTCTTAGCCAAAGGGGACATGGGTGGCACCGTCTTTGAACTCCAGCAAGTTAAAGGGGAGAAGCCCGAGGTTGTCAAAAATCCGGTTTCGCTTCGACCTTCGTGGCTTTTGGAGGGAGCGGCCCGAGATATCTCCGTCCTTTATTTTCGGTCGCCACAACCTCAATCGCGCCTGGTCCGGTATCAGACCGGGGACATAGGTCTGGCACAGGAAGTTAAGCCTGGTCTTTGGGAAGAATTTCACTTCCAGCCTGAAACCGGCCGCTTGCTTGCCTATATGCTAATTCAAGGGGGGGAACCGTTTTATCGGGCTGACTTCGGATATTTCGAAGCCTTGTCGCCAGGGGGGCGTGAAGTGCCGCGCACAATCACTATCGTCGATCACCGCATGCACTATCGCCTGACTGTCAGAGTCCTGGAAATTGGCGAGATCACCGGTAATCCCTGAATCAAAGGAAATCATGATGAACATGTGGTCTGACCTTCAGGATTCCCTTGTCACCATCGATCCTGGAATTGAACCTGGCACCTGGGAGGCCAAATTCTGTTTTGCCCCCAGCCTTTCCCTGTTCAGGGGACATTTTCCCGACAACCCCCTCCTGCCCGGGGTAATGCAAGTGGAAATGGCGCACCTGGCCATGGTCAGAATCACCGGAGCGAATTATCGGATTGTCGGGGTCAAGAAGGCCAAGTTCACCGGACAAGTTTTCCCCGGCGACCAGATCACGGTCCGCCTGGCAGCCAAAGACCGGGAGGATTACCTCCAGGTCAGGGACCAGCTTAGTGTGGGGGAAAAAAGGGTGGGGAGCGTCATCCTGGACTTGCAGGCATCATAAGGTTTCTAAATGAGCATCGAGCCCCAGCCAGCCTTTAAAAAATTGGAATCTTCCCTCCGCCTGAAACAATTAATGGCCAGCCATTTTTATGAGCTGGATGAGGCCGCGCGGCGCGGGAGCCACAAAATTGCCTGGTGCTCCAGTGTGGGGCCCGCGGAACTATTGCGCAGCTTGGGCTTCCTGGTGTATTTCCCCGAAAACCACGCAGCCCTTTTGGGGGCCACCCGGAAGGCCACCGATTACATCCCCGCCGCCAACGCCATCGGCTATTCTCCGGAGATTTGCAGCTACCTGACCAGTGACATCGGTGCCTGCATCATGGGAGAAACTCCCCTGTCCAGAGCTTATCCCGGTATTACCCGGGTGCCGCCTCCGGACGTGCTGGTGTACAATACCAATCAATGCCGCGCCGTCAAGGATTGGTTCCAGTGGTACTCTCGAAAATTCCGGGTTCCCTGTCTGGGCGTGCAAAGCTTTCGCCAAATGGATGAGGTTACCACCCTGCATGTGGCGGCAATAAGCACGCAATTACAGCAGTTAATTCCCCCGCTCCAGGAAATATCGGGCACCCGCTTCGACATCGACCGCCTGCGGGAAACCATAGAGCTTTCCCGGCAGTGCAGTGAGCTCTGGGGGCAGGTACTCGAGACTGCGGCTCATCGGCCCAGCCCTCTCACCTTTTTCGATGGCACCATCCACATGGGCCCCGCAGTTATTGCCCGGGGGACTCAATCCGCAGTGGATTACTATATTTTTTTACTGGCCGAACTCCGACAGCGTATCGAGGCCGGGGTGGCTGCGGTGAATCACGAAAATTGTCGTATTTATTGGGAAGGAATGCCTATCTGGGGAAAACTCCGGGAACTGGCCGCCCTCTTCCTCAGACTCAAGACCTGCGTTGTCGCCTCTACCTATTGTAATTCTTGGATCTTCTCAGATCTGGACCCCAGAGACCCATTTGAATCCATGGCCCGGGCTTACACCGAATTGTTCATCACGCGAGCCGATGCCTGCAAAGAACGATATATTAAGCAAATGGTTGAGTTCTATCGGATTGACGGCATCCTGTTTCACGAAGCCAAGACCTGCCCCGACAATTCCAACAGTCTCTACGGGATGCCCCAGCGCCTGTATCAGCAACTTGGCATTCCCACAGTGGTAATCCATGGGGACCTGAATGACCTCAGGCTTTTCAGCGAAGAGCAAGCCGTGACACGCCTGGAGGCATTTATCGAACAGGTCCAGGGTTAAGAGACATGAGCGAACTTTACCTGGGCATCGATCTCGGGGCTTCGGCCACCAAGGCGGTTCTTCTCGATAGCCGCCGGCAGATTGTCGCCAGGACGGTAGTGGCTACTGGCCTTGATTTCACCCGTGTAGGACAAGAGGTATTGGAGGCCGTCCTCCGACAGGCCGGAGCAGACATGGAGCACATCCGGTGCGCCGTGGCCACCGGGTACGGCCGAAAAAATGTGCACTTTCCCTGTCTCAGCAAGACCGAGATCTCCTGCCATGGGCGCGGAGCTTATCACTACTTTCCTGAAGCCATCACGGTGGTGGATATTGGCGGCCAGGACACCAAAATCATCAGGCTCGGACCGGATGGCCGTCTCCTCGACTTCCAGATGAACCGCAAATGCGCCGCCGGCACGGGCGCTTTCTTGGAAGAGATGGCCCGCCGGCTCGATCTCTCTTTGAGCGAACTGGAGCAACTGGCCGGGCAAAGCCAACAGGATGTCAAGCTCGGCTCGTATTGCACGGTCTTTACTTTTACCGAAATCCTGGCCCTGAGCCGCCGTGGGATAGCTGTCCCGGACCTGGTCAAAGCTATCTTTAACGCCATTGTCCAACGAGTTACAGAGTTGGGCGTCCTATCCGGCAAGATCGTGGCCACTGGCGGGGTGGTAGCCTACAACCCCACTGTTGCCAACCTTCTTGCCAACAGAATCGGCGTTGACCCCCTGATCCCGCCAGAGCCTCAACTTATCGGCGCCCTGGGTGCCGCCCTTTTCGCCTTTGAGGAAGCCGAGCATGCATAAACCGCAAGATCGCCACATTTTAGACTTCCTGTTCCAGCCGCGCTCCGTAGCCGTCATCGGGGCCAGCAAGCGGCCGCTCACCATCGGCAACCGGATTGTCCGAAACTTGATGGACATGCAGTTTACCGGGCCCATCTATCCGGTTCATCCCAAGGACTCGGAAATTGAGGGTCTGGCTGCCTACCCCTCCATTTCTCATGTCCCGGGGGACGTGGACCTGGCCCACATCATCGTCAAAAACGTCCAGGTGCCCCGCGTTCTGGCCGACTGCGCCCGCAAGGGTGTGAAGATAGCCATCATCAACACTGCCGGTTTTAAAGAAGTGGGGCCGGAAGGGGCCCGCCTGGAAGCCGAACTGGTTCGCCTCGCCCAGAGCAACGGGATTCGCATTTTTGGCCCCAATTGCCAGGGTATCATCAATACTGATCCGGAGGTAAATGCTTATTGCAACTTTACCTTTACCAAACCCCTGGCCGGCTATATCTCAATTTTTTCTCAGTCGGGGGGTGTGGGGGAGGTGATAAACAATCGCCTTTGCGAACTGGGCGAAGGGTTGCGCATGTATGCCTCCACCGGCAATGCCTGCGACATCGACTGTCCGGAGATCCTGGAGTTCTGGGGTGATGACCCGGATACCCGGGTCATCATCTGTCACCTGGAAAATATTGAAGACCCGGGAAACTTCATCAAGGTGGCCCGGGAAGTCTCCCAAAAGAAACCCATTCTCGTTATGCTCACTGGCCGCACCAGTATTGGGGCACGGGCCGTAGCCTTTCATTGTGGCGGGACGATTACCGGAAGAATAGGGGACGAATCCCTGGCTGCCGAGTCCGGGGTTCTGGCATTCCGCAGTCTCGAAGAAATCTGCCAGGCTGCGCGTGCCTTTGTCCATATGAAAATTCCACGAGGCAGACGCGTCGGCGTCATCACCAACACGGGGGGGCCAGGGATTATTGCCGCGGATGAACTGAGCGAAGCCGGCTGCGAACTACCCGAGCCGGACGAAGCAACCAAGAAAATACTCAGGAGTGCACTTTATCCTGAAGCTATTGTTTCAAACCCGGTTGATGTTCTGGCCACAGCCGGACCGGAGCACTTTAGGGCGGTGCTGGAGGCAATGCTTGGGGACCCCAATATAGATAGCCTACTCTTTAGTTTCGTTACGCCGTTTTTCGTGGATTGCGAGGCAGTAGCTCGGGTGGTGGTGGAAGCTAGAGCAAAAACCCATAAGCCGATTGTATGCGTGGTAATGACCGATAAAACTTTATGGAGTTCCACCTTAGAAATTTTTCGACAGGCCGGGATTCCTACCTACGCCCAGCCGGAGATCGGCGCTCGGGTCCTTGCGGCTATGACCACGTATGGACTAATTGCATCTTAATGTTGGCCTCCGTGGAGACCGAGAAAAATAGAGGATCGCGGTCATCTCACTTAAAATACCGGCCCAACATGAAAATTACGGACTCGACTCCCTTATTGTTATGATTCAATCCGGCGTTGGAGATGTGATGATACCGTGCAGCCGCGAAAAACGGCAACCCTGAACCAATCATGATTTCGGTGCCGATACCCGCCTGGGGATTGAAATTTATCCGCGAGCCCTGCCCCTTCACCTGAAAGTCGGTATAGATAACGCCGATGCCCCCTTCGATATAGGGACGCGTATAGCGGGTGGAGATAAAATCCAGGTAATATAAGGCCAGCATCCCCAGTGAGGTCATAAAGCGGGCCTGGGGTGTCAGGCTCGAGCCGATGGTACCCTCTAATTTCCACCGCAACAACTTGGGCGCCGGGTGATGCCAGACCTTGGCATAATCCCACATGCCAAAGGCCGAGAGTTGCAGGAAGCGGATATCAGACTGGGGCGCAAAAGTGTTGCCATAGATGAGAGCAGCACCGTAGCGACCGCGCACTTCTTCCTCCTCCGGAGCCTGGCCCGACGCCAGGCCGGAGAAGATTGGAAGAAGCAAGCATGCCAACATTATCGGCAGGAATAGATGTGCCCGGAAAGGATAGTTCCTAAACATAGTAGTAGCATATGCTCGCTTTTCAGAGTTATTTGTCGGTCATATCCAGATAAGTCCTTCTTCCCAATCAGGTCTAACCTCTGCGGTAAAAATACTTATTGATTCTATGTGGGACAATACGAGCAAGCTTGACAAGACGATCTTGAATATCATCTGGTTTAGCATGTATTTGCTGAAACCATAACTTCTGCCCGGTCTTAGCGTCAAACAAATTAATGTCCATTAATACCATGGGGCCATAAGTATAAGTAACTACAGCTATTGCATCATAATCATTTATGTTTGTGAAGCGCACCGTGGGCGGAGAGGTGCTGGCATCTACCGAGGCATCAGGGATAGTGTTCACTTTTGGTAAGGCTGAAAGATACCTGGGCACTGATTCCGCAATTTTCCCTAAGATCATGGGGACATATTTTGCGTCAGCTCCGGTCCCCGGGGCGCACACAATGGCCAGACGGCCATACTTAGCTGCCCGGGTGCCTTGCATGGGGTAAGGTTTTTGTTCAGCGGGGGTTTCCACCGCCACTGACTTTTCCGCAGGTGCAGCCTCCGGCGCAATGGATGTTTCCGGAGTGGTCTCCGTGCGAGCGGAGCTGCCGGCGCAGCCAACCGCTCCCACCAAACAAGCCACCAACAAAACCATGATTGTTTTTTTCATGCCAGTCTCCTATGAGGAATGTATGTCTATTTCATCCTTGTTTAGGTGTTATGGTTCCTGCATGCCTTACTCGCCTGTTCGGAGGGTGGTGCTACGCTGGAGAGCGACCTGAACACCGACCAGAATTTAAATCAAGCACAGCTGCTTTAAATTTGCAAGGAAAAACCCCTGCTGTCTGGCACGCTAATTGAGTGGCAAAGGTTGGCGATTATCAGGTGGTCCAGAGCAAAGCATAGCCTATATGTCACAACGTTCCATGAGCATGGTTTGGGCTTATATGGCCCCGGTGGCCTTACTCCAAAGCCATGAGGATCAGCTCGGCAATATCCATCACTTTCACCACATCTCCTGGTTCCCGGCTCTTGCTGATTCCCCTGGTTAGTTGGCGTTTGCACATCGGACAAGCGGTGCCAATAATCTGGGCTCCGGATTCTCGGCTTTGTCCAGCCCGCCTTGCAGCCATGTGTACGGCAAGCTCCCCTGATAATGCCGGCACGCCGCTGCCGCCACCACAGCATACCGACTCCTCCCGCTGTTGGGGAAATTCCATCAGCGTGACCCCGGGGATGGATTCCAGAAGCCGGCGCGGTTCCGTGTAGATCCCCAGATGTCTGCCGAGGAGGCAGGGATCATGATAAATTACCTGCTGCCCTAAACTGCGTTTGAACTCCAGCTTGCCGTTGGCAAACATCTGGTAAAGGTATTCAGGGATGCTTTGCACCTTAAGACGCCAACCATCCACTACCTGGGGATATAGCTGCCCCAGGGCGATCAAACAGCTGGGGCAAGGAGTTATGACCAACTCCGGGCTATGGGTGATAATTCTGGCCGCCAACGCCCTGGCGGCCTGGCGGAATGCTTCCTCCCCGCCCCATTGAGCTAAGGGTTGACCACAGCAAATCTCATCGTCCAGAACGGCATAGGGCACCCGGGCCAGATCCAGGATGCGCAGCAGTGAAAAAGAGAGGCGCCGGTCCAGATAGCTGGCGTCGCAACCCAAATAAACCAGCACCTTGGCTTGCTTACTATTTGAAATACACTGCCCTTGGGGGAACTGGCCGCGCCGGAACCGCTTTTCCCGGGATAGACCGTAAGGGTTCCCGGTACGTTGGAGCTTGGCCACCATGGCTTGATACTCTTTGGGGAGATAGCCGGACTTGAAGCTTTGCCGTCGCATGGTCGTCACCAGACCGGCCACGTCAATCTCAGCGGGGCAATGGCTCTGGCAGGCCCCGCAAGTGGTGCAAAGGTAAAATTTCCGCGCTACTTCCTCGGAAAGGGCAAGCCCGCCGGTGCGCACCAGGTTCGCCAGCTGCATTTTGCCGCGCACATTGTCCCCCTCACGCCCGGTGACTGCAAAAATAGGACATGCCGCACGGCAGAAGCCGCACATCATGCAAAGGAGGGCATCGCGATCGGCGCGCTTAGAGCCCAGGCTGGCCAGGCTCCCCGGCCTGGTGCTTGGAACAGCGAAGGCGAAGTGGCTTGGCTTGACTGGAAAATCGGCGAAAAATCCCAGCTTGCCCGGGTTCATGATATCTTGCGGGTCAAGAAAATTCTTTACCTGGTGCATCAGGGCATGGCTGGTGCCCAGTTCTTGCTTGATGAAAGAGGCTTTTGCCAGACCAATGCCATGCTCCGCGGAAATTGTTCCTCCCAGCTCAAGAGCCAGGCGATGCAAGTCATCGGCCAGTTGTTTGGCTTTCTCCCATTCCTCTCTATCAAGAGGATTGATTATAAAAGTGGTGTGGATGTTCCCGTCTCCTGCATGACCAAAGAGGACAACCCGCACCCCTGAGGCCGCGGCCAATTCCTGGCTGCGGCGGACGGCCTCGGGGACCCTGCTCACCGGCACCCCGATATCTTCGGCCATGGGCACGAGCCGCGTCCCATTCCGGCAGGAACTCAGCGCGGTCACCAAGTGCTGTCGCCAGCGCCAGATTTTCTCCCGCTCACTGGACTTTTCTATGACATATACCCGGGTGGCACCGACTTGAGTGCATAGAGCATGCAACTCTTCAATCTTACCGGTTACCATTGAGTTGGGGCCATCTATTTCCAGAAGGAGCATGCCCCTGGTGTCAGGGAAATCGAGGCCGGTATCCGGGGTGAACCCCTGGAGTGAATACCAGTCCATCAACTCACAAGCCGAGAGAGGCATACCGCTCGCGAGGATTTGGACTGCGGCTTGCGCTGCCGCCTCCAAAGAAGGAAAACCGGCGATACAGGTGCGGATGGCTTCCGGCCGGGGTAGGATGCGCAGGGTGGCCTCGGTAATCACTCCCATCGTGCCTTCAGCGGACACAAATAGGCGGGTCAGATCAAACCCTGTCGAGGCTTTGGGTGTGCGGTGCCCGGGGTGGATAATTTCCCCCGTTGCCAGGACCACTTCCAAAGCCAGGACATAATCGGCGGTAGTCCCATATTTGAGGGCGCTCCGGCCGGAGGCGTTGGTGGAGATCATCCCCCCGATGGTGGCCACTTCCAGGCTCCCGGGGTCCGGAGGGAAATAATAGGTCGGCGCCAGGGCAGCATTGAGCCGGCCACAGACGACCCCCGGTTCCACTACGACATATTGATCCACCAGATTTATCTCTTTGATACGGTTCATCCCGGAAAGATCCAGGACAATTCCACCCTTGATAGGGATCACGGCTCCGGTAACACTGGTTCCGGCCCCTCGGGGCGTGATGGGAATTTTATTTTGGAGGGCGAACTTCAGGATTTTCTGGACATCGCTCGCACCTTCGGCCATGACCACGGCATCGGGGACCGCCGTATAAATGGACATGTCCCTGGAATAGGCCACGCATTCAGGGCCCTTTCCAAGTATTTTCTTGCTTCCCAGGAGGTTGGTTAATTCGTGAATCAAATTGAACTTCATATCCGGAGCAGTGACCCTTACCTTCCCGAGTTCGGTAACTGGATTCTCTCCCATCCTTGATTGAGGAATTTTCAGAAGAGAATTTAATGGTGAGAATTCAAATCGGAGTGCACCCTATCGTAAATCACATCCTTCCACATGCCGGAAGTCAAACAGCAGCGAGGCGTAGGTTCCTCCGAAACCAAAGGAGTTGGAAAGGGCCATTCTGATTCTTGCCGGAGTGCATTCGGTGATAATCTTGATTCTGGGGCAATCTGGCTGGAAACTGTTGAAATTCAGATTCGGAGCGATGAAGCCTTCCCGGGCCATCAGGATAGTGTAAAGAGCCTCGCTTGCCCCCGCCATCCAACATTCATGGCCGGTCATGGATTTAGTTGAAGAGACGGGAACACCTTCGCCGAACACCGCCGCAATGGCCTGGGCTTCCACAAGATCCCCTGCAGGAGTGGAGGTGGCGTGGGCGTTAATGTAATCGACCTCTTGGTGACCAATCCCGCCATCTTGCAAGGCCATCTGCATGGCCCTTATGGCCCCTGAAAGGCTCGGTTCCGAAAGGTTGGCGCCTACCTGAGAGGCAAAGCCATAACCCCTGACGATCCCGTAAATCCGCGCACCCCGTTTCCGGGCGTGCTCCAGTTCCTCCAGGATCAAACAGGCAGCGCCACCACTGGGCACCAATCCATCCCGTTCGGCATCGAAAGGCCGGGAAGCTTTCTCTGGGGCATCGTGACGGCGGGAAAAGGCCCCTAAGGCATCGAAGCTGGCTATGCTTTGCCAGTTGGTCTCCTGGGCCCCGCCGACGATGACGATATCCTGCAACCCGCTGCGGATAAGCATCAGGGCCTGGCCAATGACGTGGGCCCCGCTGGCACAGGCGGCGCTTAATGACCAATTCGCACCCTGGGTGCCAAAATAGGCAGCCAGATTCATGGATATGGTGGAGTTCATAGACTTGAACACGTAGCCTGATCCCAGATAATGAGTTCCGCCATGTTCATTCACCAGATCGATGGCCTCTACTGCCGCGCCGACAGTGCTATCGTTGCCGAAGATAAGGCCGCACCGGTCATTGCGAAGATGCTCCTCCAAGAGACCTGAGTCCTTGACGGCAGCGATGGCCGCGGCCGCGGCATATTGCGCCGGTTCTCCCATGGTGTTTAGGTGCTTGCGTTTCAAGCCCCATTGTCGCGGGTCGAAGTCTGCAATCCGACCGGTCAGGCCAGACCGAAACCCCCGTTTTATCCTGTCCTCATCTAATATAACCCCAGATTTTCCTTGCTTTAATGAACAAGCGACCTCATTGAGGGTTTGCCCGATACAGGAAATTATTCCCAACCCGGTAATTGCAACTGTCATTCCGATCTCCGAGGAAGGCAAGTTTGCCAAAGCCTTACTGGAATCCATGCCGCTTTTGTCTCCAGCCGGCATAGGTTAAAACACTCCCCCGTTCACTCCTATTACCTGGCCCGTGATATAGGCGGCGTCGGGCGAGCAGAGAAAAACCACCAGTGCCGCCACCTCCTCAGGCCTCCCGAGCCTGGCCATTGGTATGGTCTTAACGATCTCTTGTAAGGGCAAACCCTGAAGCATTTCGGTATCAATGAAGCCCGGTGCTATGGCATTGACAGAGATGCCACGCTTGGCAACTTCTTTGGCCAGAGCCTGGGTAGCCCCGATAAGCCCGGCTTTGGCGGCGGAGTAATTCACCTGTCCCGGCATGCCCGATTGTCCCGACGTCGAAGAAATATTTATGATGCGGCCGAAGCGCTTGAGAAGCATCTCTTTGACTATAGGGCGGGTCACATTGTAAAAGCCTGTAAGGGTAGTGTCAATCACATTATGCCAGCTCTTCTGCTCCATCCACACCAGCAGCATATCGTTTCGGATACCGGCGTTGTTCACCAGAATGTGCAGAGTGCCGTGACGCTCAAGGATGTTGGTAACGGCCGTTTCGGTGGCTTCATGGTCAGTGACGTCGAAAGGGACTAGCTCCCCGGAGCCGCCGGAAGCTTCCACCTGGGTTAACGTTTCCCTGGCAGCATCCTCTGCAGTGTGGTAATTGATCAGCACATGCCTGCCAGTACTCGCCAGGGCGATGGCTATCGCCTTGCCGATCCCTCGGCTGGCCCCGGTTACCAATGCTACTTGTTTGGTCTTCTCGTCCACTTGGTTCCTTCCTCTTTTGGCTTTGAGCCGGGTGACAGGCGCGCTTTCCATGGTTGCCGCCCGCAAGGCGGCTTCAGTGTTTCGCTGTCCGGCCTGCCAGTTGGGCCAGCATTTCCTGGATCTCCTGGCGCTCGTGGGCAAAAGCCGGATAGAGCCTTTGAGCCTTATCCAGATATTCGTGAGCTTCCTGGGTTTTCCCTTGCAGGGCGGCAATCTTCCCCAAAAGCCACCAGGGCCTGTAATAACCCGGGTTGAGATCGCAGGCGGCCAGTGCCTCCCGCCACGCTCCATCAAAATCGCCTGCTTTCATGAATTCCTGGGCCAGGAGCCGGTTTTTCTCTGCGGTTAGATAGCGTTCATAGGAGCCATTCTCCAACATCCTGTCTGGAGGGATGAGCCTGACATTCTGGGGGTTATCGAAATTGGCCAGGTCGAAGGGAACAAAGGCTCCCAGCTGATGCGGAGCCTGGGAGACCCAGATGATGCCCGCGGTTACATCAATAATAACGGAATGGGTGGCAATTAAGGGATTAATCGCAGCTTCGTTGCCGTAAGCTATCTTATTTCCACCCGGCACCTCCCGGTCCCGGAGAATCGTCGCCGCCACCTCCGGGGCCAGGCTCCCATCAAATTTGTCCACCAACTCAAACATCCGGTGGTAACGGTCCAGCGACGTCCCCTCGGCTATATACTTCAGATTGTCCGGGTCCCGTTCGAGTTCTCGAGTCTGGAAGTGGTTGGCACAGACGATGAAGTCCCCGGAGACCTGGCGTACTGAGCATTTGGTGGGAGTTTTTTCAACTACCACCGCCCGGGAGGTCTTGCCAGAGGCCACCAGGTAGAGGTCGGAGACGAACACCCGGCTCCGCCTGATGATTTCCACTGCTTCCTCCAGGGTCCGGGCGTATTGCAGGACCTCCCGCATGACCAGGGATACCGGCGTCCCAACCGTGTGTGGCAGGGCGGACCGGGCGCCGTTAATGGTGACCGCAATATGGGCATCGTTAATACCGGAGACCGCTCCGGCCATACCGGACCAGGCTACGGAAATAAACCCCAAGCCACGATCTGGTTTTACTTTGATAACGATCTTGTTTTCATCGAACCATCTGCCGGGATTGAAATCGAAGTTCCGGCCCACCAGGAGGTGCCCATCGGCTGTCTTTCCCCCCCACGCCGCGAAAGAGGTACACCCCATCAGGGGACTGTCCATCACCACATGGGAGATATCATGCGCGGCGTGGTAATTGAGAATTCGGTGGTACAGCGAGGCAATGCCCCGGAACGGGTCCACATAGCCGCGGGAAAGCCCATAAATTTCCATCTGATAGTCGGAGGGCACATAGTCGGGCAGGTTCCGGTTCATCCAGTAGACATAAAGAGTCAGGAGCCACAGTTTCACCTTAGAGGGAACGAACTGCCGTACGGTATGGTAAAGGCTCTCTTCCTGTTTCTGCATATAGTCCTGGGTCAACCGGGCATTGCAGTAACCCAGGGTGAAAGGATCTCCCTCGAGATACATGCGGAGAATCCCATCTTTCTTGGCAATCCAGGACTTGCCGATGATGGCGCGCTCGCCGTCTTTGACGAGGCTCTCTTTCAAGATAGGAGGAGTCCCGAGGAGCACCGGCTCCCGGGCGGTGCAATACCACACCGTAAACCAGGAGAAACCCAGGATCAGGGCCGAAACACCTAGGAAGACCGCCGCCGTAACTTTCAGGACTTTCTTAGCCCGGTGCGGGCGCTGGTATGCTTTTTCTGTAATCTTCATAAGGGCGGCGTTAGAAATTGAAACAGCCTCGGGCGCAAGGGACAGCCAGCCGTGCGGACTTATTTTGACCTCTGGAGTCCCATATTTTCAGGATTCCTTTTTTACAATAAGCACGGCGTTGACCCCACCGAAGGCGAAGTTGCTGGTCATTACCAGATCCAACTCGGTTTCTATCTTTTCCTGGACATGACCGATACCGCGGCAGGCGGGGTCTATCTCCTCCAGATTGAGGGTGGGAGCGATAAATCCGTGCTTCATCATCAGCAGGCAGAATATCAGCTCAATAGCCCCACACGCTGCCAGGGTGTGGCCCGTGTATCCCTTGGTGCTGCTCACAGGCACCTTGTCGCCTATCAGTTCCTTAATGGCCTGGCATTCCGCTATATCACCCAAATCAGTGCCGGTGGCATGGGCATTGATATAAGCCAGGTCAGTATTCTGGATGGCGGCAGCTTCCAACGCCGCACGCATACAACGGACCATACCATCCTGGCTGGGTGTAGTCATGTGGCTGCCGTCGCAACAAGTCCCGTATCCTAAAATTTCACCGTAGATTTTGGCGCCTCGCTCCCGGGCGCGGCCATATTCTTCTAAAACCACAACGGCCCCACCTTCGCTAACCACTAAACCGTCGCGGCGAATATCAAAAGGCCGCGGGGTGGTGTGGGGGGCGTCGTTAAAACTCCTGGAGGCTGCATGCAGGATGTCAAAGACCCCGGCGGTGATGGGATGAAGATCATCGGCGCCGCCGCAGAACATCAGGTCCTGGTAGCCGTCTTTAATTGCCTCATAACCGTAGCCAATGGCCTGGGTTGATGAAGCACAGGCGCTACAGGGGGCGATCAAGCGGCCCTTAACGCCAAGCATCGTCCCCACATTAGCGGCTACCGTATGCCCCATGATTTTCATGAAGTTGGTGCCTTCTTGTTCCAAAATGCCGCCGGTGGCCAGGTAACTGCCAAAAAAGTTTTCCAGAACTGGCACTGAGCCTGTGGTGGAACCCATGGCAACACCGGTGCGCTCCGACGTAACATCGTCCTCGCCCAGGTTGGCGTCCGCCATGGCGTCCTGCGAGGCCAGGGCCGCCAGGATGCCTACCCTGCCCATGGTCCGGCGATGCTTGCGCTCAATCAGGCGCGGCTCAATCCCGTCTACTACCCCAGCTACCAGGGATCTCAGGCCCTGGATTCGCTCCCATTCCGACATGCGCCGAATTCCCGACTTACCGCTAAGCAAACTTGCCAGCACCGCCTCAAGGGAATTGCCGATGGGAGAAAGGATGCCGATACCGGTAATGGCCACCCGCCTCATGAGGTTTCTTCCTTGATCTTGTTTATGAGATAGTTGCGACCCAAAATGGCAGTGCCGGTATAAACCCCGCTGATCAGCGCCCCCATGACTCCTGGCTGGACAATGCTCTGCCCGGCTAAAAACAAGTTTTTGACTTTCGTTTCGGTGCTAAGCTGGGCATGCCTGAAGTTGCTGGCCGATTTAATAATACCATAAGCCGTACCCCAGGGTGTCAGGGTATAGTCCCGGAAGGTAAGGGGGGTACAGGCGTCCACCATCTTCAGGGATGGCGCCTGCTCTGGCCAGTGCTCCTGCAAGGTGTCCAGGATGCGCCTGGCCAGGGAACGCTTTGCGGCTTGGTAGGCTTCGGAGCGTTCCCCTCTTCGGGTCAGCTCAAAAGGTGTCATCTCTCCCGGAGCTATCCCCACCAAAGCAGTTACCGCATATTCGCGGTTGGCTTCTTGGGGCATGGCGCAGCAATAGATCATGCTGGGCCTCTGGGAAAGGGAAACTAATTTTTGGTGATATTGCGCTTCCGTGTCCCAGCTATTGTAGATAAAGGTATCACACTGGACCAGGGTACAATCAGGGTGCCCCCAACTGAGCGCCAGGGCAAAAGCGCCGAAGGTGTCCTGCGTATCTTCCAGTCTGTGCCTGAAGGCGGGGCGGAAGGAGCCGGGCGGGCAGAGGGTGAGGATCTGGCGGGGATGGCCCGTAAAGATCACGAGGTCTGTCGGAATGTATTCCGCATTTGCCAGCACCACGCCTTCGACTCGCCCCCCGCTGGCCGAGATATTGGTCACCAGGGCGTTACAGCGAACTTCACCGCCATGGGCCAGTAAGCTTTTGACAAAAGCTTCCGCCAGAGGTGTGGCACACTCGTCGACCCGCCACGAACTATTAAGAAACGAGTCCATGACCAGGAAATGAGTGTGCAGCGGGCATTCACTCGGGGGAATCCCATAGAGCGGATTGCTGGCAGAGAGAATCCCTTTAAGTTCCCGGGAGCAGTTCAAGTGGTCCAGGTAGGAAGCCAGAGATATGCTTTCCAGAATCGGCCCCGACCTCTCAGATTCGTTCAACAGGTTATAAAGAGGAAACTGGGAAACCAGGCGATTCATATCCGTGAAGAACTGATCGATTGCCACTTTCTCCCGGGGAAAATATTGGTGCAGGCGCTCGCGAAAAGCATCCTGGCCGATGGGAACCCTGAATCGTAAGCCGGGAAAGGAGTATTCTTCAAATCCGTCTGCGGACATACGCTTCAGGCTCAGTTTATCCCGAACCTCAAGATACTGGAAGTACCGACTCAGGATCTGTCCATCGTCCAGGGAACCAAGACGGTGAACCCCGGTGGGAAAGACCAGGGCTTGGCGGCGAAAATGCTGCATGAGCCCCCCTGGCTGGGAGTGTTGCTCCAATACGAGGACCCGCCGTCCTTCCTTGGCGAGGATGATGGCTACGGTCATCCCGCTAACCCCGGAGCCGATTATGACCGCGTCGTAGCGCATCCTGATTCCTTCTTGAAGACCAAGACAATATTGGAGCCGCGGCCTAGGTCTGGAACCTCCGCAAGAAACTTGACTCCTTGCTTGGTAAAGGCGTTTATAAAAAACTCCTTGGTCTGAAAATACAGGCCGGTCCCTCTTTGGTTATGCCCCACCTTAACCCCGAAATATTCTCCCATCCTTACCGCCAGATGGCCAAATGAACGAGTGCTAAAAGCATCTCTAAATACAATTGATCCCCCTTCACGGAGGGCCTGGCAGGCTTTGGCGATTACCTCCAATTGCCTGCCCTCGGGCCAATAGTGGAGGGAATCAATCAACAACACCACGTCTACCGGAGGATATTCCCATTCCAGAAAATTTTCCCTATGGAATTCTATATTGGGGAAAGCCAGGGCCACTCCCTGACTGACCCTAAACTTTCTCTCGTCAAAGTCAATGCCCAGTATGTGTCTGTGCCTCGATTTACGGGCCAAAATTGCCGCCATCAGCCCATAGCCAGATCCCAGGTCCAGAACGGTTCCTTCTTGGGGCACCAGGTCGTTTATACCCTTATAGATGGGATCCAATCTTAATTTCCAGGAAATATAACTCTCTACATAACTGCCACGGTAATTATAAAGCGATCTGATGTTATGCCAGAAGGACGGGCCATCCTGGGATAGTTGCCAATCCTGGAGTTCATAGCGCTGCAGCATTTTCTTGACATGCCGGGAAAGTTCTCGGGCTTCCAGGGAATAATCGAACTGGTCCCTGGTTACCCGGTCCAGCACCCGCACCACCGTCTGGTGGTCTCCCACCCAAAAGGCCTTGGGAGGAACGCAATCCTTGGAATTGGAAATCAATACCGGTAAGATATCGCTTTCAGTTTCCAGCGCCAGCTTGAACGCTCCCACGTGGAAGCGCCTGAGTTGGCCATCCGGGGAACGGCTGCCCTCCGGGAAAATCATGATGGAAATCCCTTTTTCCAGGCATTCCCGGCTCTGTTGTAAAATTCCCTGATATGATTCTTGATCCACAAGTATATAGCCAGCATCCTGGATCAGGGGTCCGATCACCGGCGCATCCCAAACCCATTGTTTAACCACCATCACCATCTCCACCGGGAGGGCAAGCATCAGCATGATGTCAAAGGAGGATTGGTGATTACTGATGATAACGGACGGCCGAGCAAATTTATCTGGCTCCGCTCCGAGGTATATGCGCCGGCTGTCCAAGTAAGGAATATGTCGCACCAGTGCTGCCGCCACCATATGGAGATAACGTCGGCAAAACTTGCGTCTGGCTTCCGAGTCCTGGGGATAGCGCAGTCTCATGACCCAGCGAAGGCAATAGCTATATAGGAAGGCAGCCCCTACAAGATAAACTGCGGCCCAGGCGGCTCCCGCCATTGTCTTCAGAGAAGGAGTCCCATGGCTCCCGTCTTGCCACAAGAGCCGTTTCATGTAGGATGGCACAATCACCAAAGCCGCCGCCACGCTGGCAAGCATGGAGATCAGTCCCGTGAGACCCATAGAAAATAGCATGCTGTGCCTGGCAAATACCAGGCTGAAAAAACCGCCTGCGCTGGTTAAAGCGCAAATTATGACCGCCCCGCACATGAGGGACTCATGGCCACCCTGGCTCCGATACTGATTCAGGGCGCTGCTCATCAGGAAGATGCTGAAGTCCACCCCCACCCCAAAAATAAAAACCACGAAGAGGAGACTCATAAGATTGATGCGGACGCCCAAAAAGCCCATCATTCCCATGGTGACGACCACGCTGGCCAGAACCGGCAGCAGATTCACTATTACCAGTTCCGCCCGCCGGAGAAAGAGGAACAGGACGAGAGTGATGGCCCCGAGAGCAATAAGCAGCAGTTTGTGGAACTCCCCTTTGACCAGGGTGCCCATATGTTCCACAAAGGCTTTCTTATCCACCACTATGGCCCCCGGTACCGCCGCCGCGATCCTGGTTTCGATCTCGGGCAGTCGGGAACGGTCCTCCAGGAAAAAAGAGCTCATTACCAGGCTCTCCGTTCCGTCAGTCACCACCTTGCTGGCCATCAGGTACTTTAGTGGCGTGGACTGAAAGTCTTTAAGGGTGACAGGTGGAGGCGTTTGATCCAACGCATCAAAAAAGGGTCCGAAGATTTTCGAATTAAACCCCTGGGCTTCTGCCTCCTTTTCAAGACTTGACCTCAGGGCACTGCGGCGTGAAGCTGACCAGAATTCTTTCCATCTCTGGAGATTGTCCTCCTGGGTCCTGAGCGCGGGAAGGATGGGAGAGATTGACCCGAACCGGACAATCTTTCCGGCCGCCATGAGCTCCTTTAACACCTCGAACACGCGGTCATTTGCTTCCAGGGCTTCTTCAAGGTTGGCGCCGTGCACAACCGTCGCGGTTGGAGAAAAACTACCCCATACTTTCAGTATCTTTTCTGAGTCCCTTTGGTTTTCCGGATTAAGGTGGCTTAACCGGGAGACGTCCCCCTCGAACTGTAGCCAGGTGATCCCGTAAGCGCCCAGCGCCAGCAAACTTACCCCCGCAATCAGGGTCCAGCGGCGATAATTATCCCTCCATTCTCGAAACCGGAAGCAAAAAGTATCCAGGGGAAAAACAGGTCTGGATACTTTACCGGGGCGGTCGGGGATAAAATATCGTAAACCCAAGATGGCAAAAAGCATGGCGCCGATAATCCCGAGACTGGCAAACCATCCCATCTGCCGCTGACCTGGCAGGGACATGAAAGTCAGACCGGCGAATCCGGCAATAGTGGTGGCCGCGCCCATCACCAATGGAAATACCAGGGCGCGCAGTACCTGTTTCCGCTTCGTCCTCCCGGTTTCCACGTTGTCCAGGTGGTAGAGAAGTAAAACGCCATAATCCACCGCAATCCCTACCAGCACTGTGCCGCAGCCCAGGGCGATAGCAGAAAAGAATGGGTCCCAGAGAGCTATTACCCCGGCCGCCATGGTCAGACCAAATGCGGCTGGCAAAAAGATCAGAAGCACGAACAGTCTGCGGCGAAAGACCAAGAAGCCAAGCAACAACAGGCCAAGCGACATGGAAATGGTGGCCCGGGTAACGTCACCTTTGATGGTTAAAGAATTATCGAGGGTCGATATATGACTGCCGGTAAAACTTATTCCGACCCGACTCCTGGGGGAGACCTCGACCGACTCGCGGCGCGCCTGGTTAAGCAGTTCCACCAGCTTCTCTCCCCGTTTGGTATCCACTGCCGGGAAGTCTGGAAGGGCGATCATAAGAATATGCTTGCCATCCTCGTTCCACAAACGGCCGGCTTGCATCTGGGTTCCGGCAGAATCCGCCCGTAAGATTTCCAGCTTTTGTAAAACCAGGTCATCAAGGTTTAGCGGATCCCGGCTCACCCGGCCGCTCCAGAATACTCCGGCGGGCTCGAGCAGACGGCGCTTGGCAGCCGCAAGCAACCGGCGAACCTCCTCATCCTTCAGGCGAGAGCCATAACGAGCCATATCAGTCTCCCCCGCCAGACGGGCCTTTCTGGAACTCAGTAAGACGATAAGGTTGCCGAATTGATCGCCGGAAATTTTATAAAAAATATTGGCGAAAATCCCAGAACGGTGCAACCTCTCGTAAAAGGCATCGGCCACGGATTCGGCATCCTGTTGGTCTCCTGGCTTTGCCGACTCGGATTCGATATCCACATAGACTGCATCCAACACATGGAAGCGCTGGGCTACGAACAGGTATCGGTTGAATATCGGGTCGGTATCCGGCAGCATGGACGTAAGCCGTTCGTCCAGATGCAGTCGGCTAGCTGAAATCAGACTCAAAATTAAGAGGGTACCCAGAGCGAGGATGGCTCCCCAGCGTCGCCGATTTTCAGGTTTCATGTTCCTCTCCTGGGACCGGGCAAAGCCCAAGAAGTTGCGGCGCATAGGGGAGCGACGGCAGGAAGCCGATAGATTGGGGTACGTTGGCGGTAGTTGAAGCGGAAAAATATTGCTTTAAGGCCATGAGCTGGCCCCGTCTACCTCAGAGGGATTTAGGCATTCGGAGAGGTTGAAAGGAAAAATTGCCATTACTTCCCATTTGAACTAAGTATTTCGACCAGTTCCCTTGCCGTAGGCACATGGCATTTTCTGAATTATCTTTTGGAATAACAGAGAAATAATCAAAACGGAAACCAACATGAAATCTCGAAAAGGACGAAAATGCGACTTACTGCCTGGGACATAGTTTACAGCAATGGGAACTTCCCGTATCGGGGTGCCCGCCCACAGGGCCATTACCAATACTTCAATTTCAAAATCATATTTTTGCTTTTTCAAGGGAAGTTCAAGAATGGAAGCCAGGGGATAGGCCCGGAACCCGCATTGAGAATCACCCACCCACTTTTGTGTGAGAACCCATACCCAGAAATTGGAATGGGCCCGCAAGAGCCGGCTTTTTAGTCGCTTACCTCCTCCGGCCAGATTACGCCGCCCAACGATCAGAGCGTCTGGGTGGTTTTCCATTTCCTCAAGAAATTTCGACAAGTCCACTGCCAGATGTTGCCCGTCTCCGTCCATGGTTATCGTATAATTATAATTAGAGTGAGCGGCAAACCGAAGGCCACTGACTAAAGCCGCACCCTTCCCCAAGTTGCGTTCATGGGTAATTACCGTAATACCCGGAATCGCCGACAAGACCTTGTCGGCCCCATCGGTTGAGCCATCATTCACTACTATCAGGTCCGGTGTTACTTTCAGAATATCCTTTATCACGTCACCCATGGTGAGTTGATTGTTGTACGTCGGCACAACGATACAAAATGATGAAGGGGATCTGTTGATATCGTTTGGCGGGGATGCCCTCTCACCCTCGGGGGTTGAGCGTTTCACTTCCTCAGGTGGCCTCATAGATCACTTTCCCATACTTGTTGGCTTGATAGGATAGGCCCCCGATGACGCCCTTACTTTCCTCGAAGCGCTCCGTGGCCATGACGATAATGTCGAAGGGATGCTTCAAACCGTTTAGGGCCAGCCGCCGTGTGCCGAGAAATGCAGCCAGTCGGAGAGCCAGATGTCGAAATTCGGCGCGTCCGGTTCGATGAGCGGGGAAGGGAAACGGAGACACTCTGACCACCGAGCCTTTCCTCGGCTCTACGCATCCATAGCTGTTTCTGTCCCAAGGAGGTTTTGCAGCCTCTTTGGCCGAGTAAAATCTCTCAAACGGTCCTCTTCACGAAGCCAGTTCTTCTCGCAGGTGGCAAAATAGCACAAATTAGGGCGGAAAGTCAATTTTCCCCAGATTTCGAGCATACCAATCCCTCGGCGATCAGATGCTAACTGGCTGGTAAGCCTATGATCCCCAGGCCATCACCGCCCGGCAATAGTAAAGCAAAATGGCCAGAGATTATTGATGGATGTGCTGATGGCTTGCCACTATACGCCCTTTCGCTTATTTTGTAATTGATCACAGGGTATGAAAAAAAAGAAAACGGCAGCATTTTTAGCTGGCGACAAAATTAACTTTGTGATAA